>DXGD01000114.1 GCA_019114115.1 Candidatus Nesterenkonia stercoripullorum | reverse complement strand
CACTGGTCGGCGGGGACGTCTACTTCTCCGCCGAGCCTGTCCGCAAGAATCTGCTCGGCCACTGGGACATCCTGCAGCAGGAGCACTACAGCCGGCCCGCGCTCCCGCCGGTCACCGGCGAGGCTCCACTGCCTGAATCCCCATCTGAGGTCTCCGTAGCTGCCGCCGAGAGCGGCGGAAACCAGCTGAGCATCGAAGGGGATCCCTACGCCCGAGGTCATGCCGTGTACCGCATCTCGGGCGCCGCGGGTGAGACCCCGGATCCCTGCGCACTCGCCGATGGGACGCACCTGGTGGCCGTCCTGGGCGAGGGAGAGACCACCTGGGAGGACCCCGAGGGCGAGTCCTCCGACACCTACGTGGTGACCGCCGTGAACTCGCAGAACCAGGAGGGAGAGCCGAGCACCCCCGCAACGCGACCCTGAGCAGCACCTCACCGGAGGCCTGTGCGCTTTCCGGACATCACATCACTCCACCTGAAAGGACCGTCGCGATGTCCCCGAACCAGCCCCGCAGCTCACCGACCCACACCCCTGAACCGTCCTGGTCCCGCCGCAGCGGCGTCGTCATCGGCACCGGGGCCCTCTCCGCCCTGCTGCTCTCCGCCTGCGGCGGGGGCGACGGCGGCTCTTCAGGCGAGGGCGAGACGCTCTCTGTGTGGATCATGGAAGGCACCAACCCGGACGCCTCCGATTTCTTCTCCGACGTCGAAGAGGCCTTCGAGGAGGAAACGGGCGCCACCTTGGACATCGAATTCGTGCCCTGGGGCGCCGCCCACGATCAGTTCGTCAACGCCATCGCCGGTGGCACGACACCCGACGTCGCCGAGGTGGGGACGACATGGACACCGGAGTTCGCCGACGCCGGCGCCCTGGCCGATCTCTCTGACCTGGTCAGCGAGGACACCCGAGAGGGTTACGAGGAGAACCTGATGGAATCGGGCACCTATGACGATGCAGTCTACGGCGTCCCCTGGTACGCCGGGGTGCGGGCCTTCCTCTACCGCACGGATGTCTTCGAGGAAGCAGGATTGGAGGAGCCCACGACCTGGGACGAGATTATCGAGGTCGGCGAAGGCCTCAAAGAGCACGACCCGGACACCATCCCCTTCCCCGTCCCGGCAGCCCAGCATATGGTCACCCCGTTCATCTGGGGTGCAGGCGGCGAGGTCGCCACCGGGGAGGGCGACTCCTGGACCTCCGGGCTGGACTCCCCGGAATCCGAAGAAGGCATCCAGTTCTACGCGGACCTCGCCGTCGAGCACGATCTCTCCACTCCCACAGCAAGCACCTGGGACGAAGCCGATGTGCAAGACGCCTTCGCCCAGGGTGATACGCCCATGATCATCAACGGGTCCTGGACCCCGGATACCATCATCGACGCCAACCCGGATCTCGAGGGGAACATCGGAGCCTTCCCGATCCCCGGGCCCGACGGCGGCCTGAGCCCCAGCTTCCTCGGTGGCTCCCATATGAACGTCTTCGAGACCGCTGAGAACCCCGAGCTGGCCTGGGGGTTCGTCGAAATGATGACCACTGGAGAGTTCGCGCAGCGGTGGGGCGAGGAGTCCGGCTACTTCCCCGCTACGACCGAGCTTCTCGATGACCTGCAGGAATCCGAGGACCCGCTCGTGGCGCCTTTCGCCGAGCAGATGAATGAGGCCGGCGCCTCGATGCCGGTCACCCCGGAATGGGGTCAGGTGGAGGGAGCCCAGATCCTTCCCTCCATGCTGCAATCGGTGCTCGGGGACTCCGAGGACGTGGACTCCGCCGCTCAGGACGCCGCTGACGAGATGAACGAGATCTTCGGCCAGTGAGCGTCCCCACCGATCACCTGCGCGGGGTGGACCAGTCGCTGGACCGCCCCGCCCGCAGGCGAGGGAAAGGGCTGCTCACCTACGCCTCAGCGAATCGGCGGCGCCCGTGGATGCTGCTGCTGCCGACCTTCATCGTGCTGGGTCTGCTGCTGCTCTACCCGATGCTGCGGGTGCTCATCCTCTCCATGCAGGACTTCGGCCTGCGGGAACTCGTCAGCGGAGACGCCGACTTCGTCTTCCTGGACAACTTCCGGGAAGTGCTGACCGACTCCACGATGTGGCGCTACGCCCTGCCCAACACGGTCCTCTTCTCCGTGGCCTGCGTGATCCTGACCGTCGTCGTGGGCACGGCAGTGGCCATGCTGCTGGCCAAGCTCAGCGGCTGGGCGAGGATCCTGGTCACCACTGCCGTCATGACGGCCTGGGCCGTGCCGGCGGTCACCGGCACGTATGTGTGGATCTACCTCTTCGACGCGCGCAGCGGCTTCCTCACGCATCTGCTCTCCGATGCCGGTTTCATCGATATGGCCACGACGAACATCTTCTCCGAACGGTTCTGGTTCTACGCCGTCGCCACCCTCAATGTGGTCCACCACGGCTTCCCCTTCGTCGCGATCACCGTCCTGGCCGGCCTGCTCACCGTCCCGACCGAGCTGCACGAAGCCGCCGCGATCGACGGCGCCGGGGCGTGGAAGCGCTTCTGGCTCATCACCGCGCCGATCCTGAAGCCTGTCTTCGCGATCGTGACGATCCTCTCCACGATCTGGGATTTCAAGGTCTTCACCCAGATCTACCTGATGCCCGGCGGTGACGGAGCCAATCAGGAAGTGCTGAATCTGGGCGTATGGTCCTATGTGAGCGCGATGTCGCAGAACCGCTTCGGCCTCGGCGCGGCCATCGCGGTGCTGCTGACGCTGGTGCTGCTGGGCATCACCATCTTCTACCTGCGCACGCTGTTCAAGGAGGACACGTCATGAAGACCAGCCTCTCGCGGCGCGCGCTGCGCAATCTCCTCCTTGGAATCGGCGCCTTCGCCGTCGTGGTCTTCAGCCTGTTTCCCGTCTACGTCATGCTCTCCACCTCCGTGGACACCGCGGCCAATGCCGGCGGCCGGGACATCATCCCGGAATCCTTCACCCTGGAACATTTCACCTACATCTTCACTGAGACGCAGTTCCCGCGGTATCTGCGCAATTCGATGCTGGTCGCCCTGGGCACAGTGCTGGCCTCGGGCCTGCTCGCGCTCTTCGCCGCCGTCGCGGTCTCCCGCTTCAAGTTCCGGTTCCGGACGACTGTGCTGCTGATGATCCTCACCGTGCAGATGGTACCGATGGAGGCGCTGGTCATCCCGCTCTTCCTGCAGGCCCGGGACCTCGGACTGCTCAACCATCTGCTGGGGCTGGTCGTGGTCTATGTGGCCTTCAGCCTCTCGTTCGCGATCTGGACCTTGCGCGGCTTCGTCGCGGCAGTGCCGGTGGAGCTGGAGGAGGCGGCCCTGCTGGATGGGTGCAGCTGGTGGCAGATGTTCTGGAAGGTGCTGTTCCCGCTGGTCGCGCCGGGACTGGTGGCGATCAGCGTGTTCAGCTTCATCCTGGCCTGGAACGAGTTCATCTTCGCCCTGACCTTCATGAACGATTCCAGCCAGTACACCGCGGCAGTCGGACTGCGTGCGTTCTTCTCGCGGTCCGGCACCGACTGGGGAGCTGTGATGGCAGGAAGCACGCTGATCACGATCCCGGTGATCATCTTCTTCGTCGCGGTGCAGCACCGGCTCAGCCGGACCACGGTCGGGGCGACGAAAGGATAGCCCGTGAGCATGGACGACACACTTCGAGGGCTCGACGCCGACTACGGGAGCGATCTCGTTCAGGCCGCGCTCGGCGTGCTGGTCCCGGGGTTCACCGGAACCCGGCTGCCGGAGTGGGCCGCTGCCGCCCTGGAGCACGGGCTGGGCGGACTGTTCCTCTTCGGCCACAATGTGGCCTCCCCTGCTGATGTGCGCAGACTCTCGCAGGAGCTGCACCGGATCGCACCTGCCGCCCTGCTGGCCTCCGACGAGGAAGGCGGCACGGTGACCCGCCTCCAGCAGGCAGACGGTTCCGACTGGCCCGGCCACAGGGCCCTCGGCCAGATCGACGACGTCGTCCTCACCCGCGGCGTAGCCGCCGAGATGGGGGCATGGCTGCGCGACTGCGGGATCGACATGGTGGCGGCCCCGGTGCTCGATGTCGATGACACCGTGGACAACCCCGTCATCGGAGTGCGCTCCTTCGGCGGCGACCCTGCGCTGGTGATCCGGCACGGCCAGGCATTCGCCGCCGGGCTCCACGACGCCGGCCTGATTGCCTGCGCCAAGCACTTCCCCGGGCACGGGGCCACGCACACGGACTCCCACCTGGGCGTTCCTACTGTCGACGATGATCTGGAGACGCTCTGGCGGCGGGATCTGGCGCCGTTCGCGGCCGTGGCGCGGGCAGGAATACCGGCGATCATGAGCGCCCATGTGATCCACCGGGCGCTGGCGGCCGAGCCAGCCACGCTTTCGGCGGAGACGATCGGGCTTCTGCGCAAGGAACTGGGCTTCGACGGCGTAGTATGCAGCGACGCCCTCGATATGCACGCCATCAGCCACGGCGTGGGACGACGTCGAGGAGCCGTTCTCGCACTGTCAGCAGGTGTCGACCTGCTGTGCCTGGGCAACCCGCAGTTCCCGGAACCCTACGACGCGCAGGCCGATACGGCGCAGATGGTCACCGCACTGTGCGAAGCCGTTCGGAAGGGCCAGATCAGCGGGACTCGCCTGGCTGAGGCCGCCCGACGCGTACGCTCGCTCGGCACCGGGCGCATCCAGCGCGCAGCAGCCGCTCCCGTGGGAGGTACCGGACCAGCGGAGCACGGCCTGTCCGCGGCGCGCGCGGCGCTGCAGATCACCGGGAAGCTGCCCGAGCTCAGCGGAGGAGTCTCAGTTCGCGGGTCCTTCGGGCGCGGAAATAT
>DXGD01000113.1 GCA_019114115.1 Candidatus Nesterenkonia stercoripullorum | reverse complement strand
ATGCACAGCGCTCTGGTCGCGACGCCGAAGATCATCTCACGTCAGCTCGACGGCGAAGGATGGGACGAGATGGGCGAGTTGAAGATCGACTGAGCTGCGCATACTCCGGGCGCATCCCTCGTACGAGGTATCCATGGCAGAATGTTGCTTCTTAATTGCTGACTGCGGCGAGTAAGGGGCGAGGATGCGCTCTTCAGGGGAAGTCGAGATGTGGGCAGGTCAGGCGGGCTGGGGGAACGGTCGTGCCCTGGGCCCGCGGATCCGCCGGCTCATCACGCGGTGGGCCGGCCCTCGTGTCATCGACGGCCCGATGCGGCTCTACTTCGTGCTGGCGGGTCTGGCGGGACTCGTCGTCATGGGCGGATGGCACCCTGAGGTCGAGACGCTCAGCCTGCTGTGCCTAGCCGTAGGGGCTTCCGCCGTGGCGACGGTGACACTGAGCCATATGCGGGTCGGTGTGTTCCTCGTCCTCACAGGCGTGCTCGGCCTCTCCCAGCTGCTGGCCTCTGTAGCGGTGTCCGGCTTCCCCGCCGGCAGCGAAGGAGTCCAGGCATTCCAGGAGACCTCCAGCGAGATGTTCCTGGCCATATCGCTGGCTTGGGTGCTCGGCGGGGCCCTCGGCCTCACCTCGGCCTGGATCGACGCGCGGATCCGGCGCTTCGCCCGGCAGCGCGCCTACCATCACGAATACGCCCTCACCCGCATGAGGCTTCAGCTGGCGCTGGACGCCCATGACGCGATCTCGCACGGCCTTGCCGTCCAGGCTGCCATCATCCGGATGATCGGCGCCGAGATCCGGCAGGCAGACAGGGTGCATCCCCGGATCACGGAGCTCGCGCTGGTCAATGCCCATACTCAGCAGCAGCTGAGGCTCCTAGTGGGCCGACTGGCCCGGGACTCCCACCCCGACACCGAGGAAGGCGACTTCGCCGAACTCTTGGCCGCGGCCGCCGATACGGTGAGGTCAGCAGCCGAGGCGGGCGGGTTCGAGCTGACGCTGAAGCTGCGGGCGCTGCCGTCGGTCGTCCCGGCGAGATTCGCGGAGCCCGTGTTGGCGATCATGAAGGAACTGGTCACCAATATCGTCAAACATGCGTCGTCACCCACGGACTGTTCGCTGGAGCTGGCTCACGGGTCCGACGACGACGGCCGCAGCTGGCTTCACTTCACCTCGCAGAACTTTGCTGCCGCCGGCGCCTGCGTGCGCCCTGAGAGCCTCTCCGCCCGAGCTGCTGACTTGGGAGGCGTCTGCGCGGTGCAGCGAAGGGCGGGGCAGTACGTCGTCGTCGTCAGTGTGCCCATCCCGGGGCCCGAGGATTCTCTACCTCGAACGAGCGATGTGCGCTCAGGCCGGGATGTCGTTACCTGGTGATGTGAATGATGAGCAGGGCCAGATGGCCGAGAAGGACGAGCGGATCAGCGTACTGATCGTCGACGACGATCGGTGGACCACGCGTGCCATCTCCTACGCCCTGGTGGCTGAACCCGATCTCGCGTTGCTGCCTGCCGCGCACAGCGGCCATCATGCAGTGGAGCTCTACCGGCGTTTTCGGCCCGACGTCGTCCTCATGGACATCCATATGCCACCCGGCATGAGCGGCATCGACGCGACCCAGGCCATCAGGACGCTCGACCCGGATGCGGTGGTGGTCGTCCTCTCCACGATCTCGCCGGGCCCGGGCATCGCCCGCGCACTGGAAGCCGGTGCTGTGGCCGCAGTCAACAAGACGGCGTCCGAGGCCACGCTGCGAGTCACCGTGCGCCGGGCGGCACGCGGTGAGGACCCGGCCATGCTGCGTTTCCTGGCCCGGGACATCATGGTCAGCGGGGAGTCGCTCCCCGGTGTGCCCGGGCCTTCGCCGCAGCTCTCGGACCGGGAGCTCGACGTGCTCACGCTGATCTGCCGGGGCCGGGGGTACGAGGAGATCGCGCAGATCCACGACATCTCGGTCTGGACGGTGAAGACGCATACGCGCAGGCTGCGCGAGAAGCTGCACGCGGGGAACCTGGCCCAGCTCGTGGTCCGCGCCCTGCAGTACCGGTTCTACTCGGTGTAAGGGATTCGGTGGATGCGCTACAGGCCTGGGTGGCCTGGTGCCCCCAGCGAGACACCCTCCGCAGCTCGCGCTGATCAGCGGGAGAAGGGCGAGTCGCCGCGATAGGGTGACAGCAGCTCCCGGTGCGCGGCGTCGAGGCGCATCAGCCTGCCGCTGGGCTCATCGAAGAAGGCCAGCCGGGTTTCGGCGACGACGCATCGGCTGCCGTCGTGGCCGTCACGGACCTCATAGGCCAGAGTCAGCCCGGCACCACCGATCTGGCTGACCCATACATCCACAGCCGCCGGAACATCCCGATAGTCCAGCACCGCAAGGTAGCGCACGCGGTGCTCCGCGACGAGCGCCTGAGTCCCTTCCGGAAGGTCATTGAAGACCGGCACCAAGGGCTCACCCACGGGAAGCCCCGTGCGTGCGGGTGATCCCAGCACCCTGACTCGTGCCTCTTCGAGAACTCGGAGGACCTCGACATTATTGATGTGCCCGTAGGCGTCCATATCGCCCCACCTCAGCGGAACACTCGTGGTCAGCCGCGTCTGCGGCTCGGTGGAATCACTCACTTCAGGCATACCACCAGCCTAAATCGTCACCTCCACCGCCCGGGCATGGAGCGGGGACCGCGCGAGCGGCGGAGCCGGAGCTGACGTCATGGCAGAGCGGCTAGGGTGGGCGCCATGGGCACAGAAGCAGGGGATCACGAGCCCCTCGGACCGCGCACGTCAGACTACGTCGTCATCGTCGTCTATGTTCCTCAGACACATGCGGCCGACGTCCGCTGCGCGCTGGGCGTTGCCGGTGCTGGGGCGATCGGGGACTACCGGCAGTGCAGTTGGTCTACCTCGGGCATCGGGCGCTTCACCCCGGTGGACGGCGCACAGCCGGCGATCGGCAGCGTGGGCGTGCCCGAAGAGGTCGCTGAGGAACGGATCGAGGTCATCGCCCCGCTGGCCCGGGCGCGCCGGATCGTGGAGGCGATGATCGCCGCACACCCCTACGAGGAACCAGCGCACCACGTCATCCCCGTGCTGAATCCTCGAGCCCTGCCTTAGCGCTGCGGCTCACTGCGGCTAGGATGGGGGCGACGACAGTGTCGAGCGCGAGGAGTTCATTGTGGCTATTGCAACCCCGGACAAATACAACGAGATGATCGATGCGGCGAAAACCGGAGGCTTCGCCTTCCCCGCCGTCAACGTGACCAGCTCTCAGACTCTCAACGCAGCGATCCGCGGTTTCGCTGAGGCGGAGTCCGACGGCATCATCCAGGTCTCCACCGGCGGTGCGGCCTATTGGTCTGGTGCCTCCATCAAGAACATGGTCACCGGGTCCCTGGGCTTCGCGGCTTTCGCCAAAGAGGTCGGCCGCAGCTACGGCGTCAATATCGCCCTGCACACCGACCACTGCCCGAAGGACAAGCTCGAAGACTTCGTGCTCCCGCTGCTGTCCGCCTCGGAGGAGGAAGTCAAAGCCGGCCGGGACCCCGTCTTCAACTCCCATATGTGGGACGGCTCCGCCGAGACGCTGGAGGAGAACCTCCGTATCGCCGCCGAGCTGCTGCCGCGTTCAGCGGCGGCCAAGCAGATCCTCGAAGTGGAGATCGGCACTGTCGGCGGCGAAGAGGACGGCGTCGAGAACGCGATCAACGAGAAGCTCTACACCACTGTCGAGGACGCCTTCGCGACCATCGATGCCCTGGGCACAGGTGACCACGGCCGGTACATGACGGCGCTGACCTTCGGCAATGTGCACGGGGTCTACAAGCCGGGCAATGTGAAGCTGCGTCCGGAGATCCTCAAGGAGATCCAGGATCAGGCCGCTGCCAAGTACGGCAAGCACGCTCCCTTCGATCTCGTCTTCCACGGCGGTTCAGGCTCCACGGAGCAGGAGATCTCCGACGCCGTCTCCTACGGCGTCATCAAGATGAACATCGATACCGACACCCAGTACGCCTTCACCCGTCCGGTCGCCGGCCACATGCTCAGCAACTACGACGGCGTCCTGAAGGTCGACGGCGACGTCGGCAACAAGAAGGTCTACGACCCCCGTGTGTGGGGCGCCAAAGCCGAGGAGCACATGGCTGCGCGCGTCGTCGAGGCCTGCGAGCGGCTGGGCTCCGTGGGCAAGACGATCAGGTGAGTCAAGAATCCGCAGCCGGGGAGAGGCTCCTGCTGCTGGATTTCGACGGGACAGTCTGCTTGGGTGACGACCCCGTTCTGGGGTATGCCGAGCAGATTGACCGGATACTCGCCGAGCGCGGTGAGCAGGCTCCGGGGCCAGGGGTGCGGGACACTGTGTCCCGTGCCCTGGATGAGGGGAATCTCCTCGTCCCGGAGATCCGCTTCGACAGCTCGGGTCTCCCTGAAGGCGTCGACGATGAGCCCGCACCCGCGGCGGGCGCGGCCCATCCGCTCTCCTGGCCGCTGCAGGACGGGTATCAGCTCACGCAGCTCCTTGCGGTGCAGGCGGGTCTGTCCCATGAGCTGTGCGGGCAGGCGTTTCGTGAAGGGCGCCGGGTCCTCATCGCTCGCGGTTTCGAGAACTCCGACGTGCATGCCCCGGAAGGTCTCTCCGACGTCCTGGCACAGCTGCGGGGCCAATGCCGGGTGGTGCTGGCCACGAACTCCCCGGCGCAGTCCTTCGCTCCGTGGCTTCACTATCTGCAGCTGACGGACAGCTTCGACCTCGTGATCAATGATTCCCGTAAGCCCTACGGGATGCCGCAGGTGGTGGCTCGCGCGCGGGAGACAGCGCAGGGGGGTCCGGTGCGCATTGAGAATGTGCTCTCGGTAGGGGACATCTGGCGAAACGACCTTGAGCATGTGCATGCCATCGGCGGGCAGACGCTGATGATCGATCGCTTCGCCACGGGCCTGGGCTGTCCGGACCACCGCGTGCGCGAGGTGGATGAGGCTCTCGCGCTGATGCGCAGCTGGACGAACGCGCCCGTGTGAGGCCACGCCACCGAGGCCGTGACAGCGTCTTCGGGGATGATGTTCCCCAGCGGGCGACAGCAGCGCTGCAGGTCAGAGCCCAGTCGCAGAAGCCGCGTGTATCGCATGTCACACTTCCACCACACCACCTTCATGACCAGTACAGTGATAATCAGCGTCACGGGGGAACACCTGGCGCTGCACCAAGAGGAGTATCCGGGTCGGCTCGACCGGGCGCGCGTACTCGGCTCGCACCATGAGGGAATGGAACTGCATATGCATCGGAATACACGATCAGCTTTCGTCGTCGGTGGAGCGCTCGCGCTGGCGCTGACCAGCTGCGTATCGGAGGACAACGGCGACAGTGAGGAAGATTCCCCCGACGGCGACGCGCTCGTCCTCGGCTTCATCCCCTCACAAGATGACGACCAGCTCGTGGAAGACGCCTCGGAGATCTCCGAGCAGCTCAGCGAGCACCTGGACCGCGACGTCGACGACTACATCACCGATGGCTTCGCCGGTATGGTCACCGCGCTGCAGACTGGCCAGGTGGACGTGGCGATGGGTCTCGGGCCCGTCGTCTTCACCCAGGCGATTGATCAGGCTGATGCTCAGCCGATCCTGCAGTCCGAGCGTTTCGGCTCGGACACATATGTCACGCAGTGGTTCACCAATGACCCCGACACCTACTGCCTGGACGAGCCGGTGGAGGCTCCCAGTCCGCAGGATGACATCGACATGCTCTACTGCAACGGTGTCGTCGATGAGGACGGGAACTTCGCTGAGGAAGGGCCGGTCGGTGAGGATGCGCTGGAGCTGATCGAGGAGGGCGAGACGATCTCCTTCGTGGATGAAGGCTCCGCCTCAGGCTATTTCTACCCTGCCACTCAGCTGCGCGAGCTCAACGGCTTCGACCCGTTCAACGACATCGATGCGCAGTTCGCCGGCGGCCACCCGCAGTCCGTGCAGAACGTCTACGAGGGCGAGATCGCCGTCGGCGTCAGCTTCGACGACGCTCGCGAGAGCCTCTACGAGGAGTTCGACGACATCGGTGAGGAAGTCGTCGTCTTCGCGTGGAGCGAGAACATCCCGAACGACGGCATCGCCGTGGGCGAGCACGTCGATGAGGACGAGACCGAGGAGATCAAGACGGCCTTCGAGGATATGGCCGCCTCCGAGGAAGGCGAAGCCGCCCTCAACGACATCTACGACATCACCGGCCTGGTCGACGTCGACCTTGACGCACTGGAGACCGCGCGCGAAGTGGCAGACGACTTCGGCGACGAAGCCCAGTGAACGAACGGTCCACGCGAGCATGATCGAATTCAAAGACGTCAATGTCGTCTACCCGGGCGGTCACCGCGGGCTCAAGGACGTCGATCTCACGATCGGCGCCGGTGAGCTCGTGGTGGTCGTGGGCCTCTCCGGTGCCGGAAAGTCCACGCTGATCAGGGCCATCAACGGGCTGGTGCCCTACACCTCGGGCACGCTGAGAGTCGGCGACGACGTCGTCGATCCGCGGTCCAAGGGCAAACTGCGGGCGCTGCGATCCCGGGTGGGCATGGTGTTCCAGTCCTTCAACCTGGTGACCAGGATCTCGGTGCTGAGCAATGTGCTGGTGGGGCGCAGCAGCGCGACACCGACATGGCGTTCGCTGCTGGGCTGGTACCGCCCCGAGGACAAGGAGATCGCCTTCCAGTCCTTGGAGCGGGTCGGCATCGTCGATAAGGCCTACAATCGGGCCTCAGCCCTGTCCGGAGGTCAGCAGCAGCGGGTGGCGATTGCCCGCGTGCTGGCGCAGGATCCCGAGGTGATCCTCGCCGATGAGCCCGTGGCCTCCCTCGACCCGCCGACAGCACATATGGTGCTTCAGGACCTCCGGCGCATCAACCGTGAGCTGGGGATCACCACGGTGATCAATCTCCATCACCTGGAGATGGCACGCCGCTACGCGGACCGCGTCATCGGTATGCGCTCCGGGGAGATCGTCTTCGACGGCAGCGTGGATGAAGCCACTGACACCGCGATCGAAGAGGTCTACCAGCGGTCGCTGACTGCCGAGGATGTGGCCCCTTGAGCCGGGCCCCGGCCTCGAACCAGACCTCGGCTTCGCACCAGGACTCCGCCGGGGAGGCCGTCCCGGCCCGGGAGCGCGGGGACAAGCACTCATCGCGTCGCCCGCAGCGTCCTCGCCCCGCAGGGGCCAGCTATGCGGGGCTGCTGCTTTTCGCGGCGGCACTGATCGCCTTCTTCAGCTGGATATCGACGTCGAACCTCCGCCTGGATGTCGGCGTGGCCCGGGTGCAGCTGTACCCTGCGATCGGTGCTGGGCTTGTGCTGGCCATCCTCGCGCTCGGCTGGCGGCTGCGATTCCAGGCTCAGGTGGTCTTCGGGCTGCTCGCAGTGCTGGGCTTCACCTGGTGGGCCGGGTCCGGCGTCGGCTTCACGCTGCGTCCTCTGTGGGAGGATTTCAACCGCGGATGGCCGGTGATCCAGGAGTTCCTCTCTCCGAACTGGGGCTTCATATTCCGGGTATGGGAACCATGGCTGGTCACCCTTTCGATGGCCATTATGGCGACATTCATCGGATGCTCGATCGGGCTGCTGCTGGCCATGTTCGCTTCCCCGGTGTCCAGCCCGAACACGTGGACCTCGCAAGCCGTCAAAGCGATCAACTCCGTCATCCGCTCGATCCCGGACATCGGCTATGGCCTGCTGTTCGTGGCTATGCTGGGCGGCACGGCTGGAGGTGCAGGGCCGGTGGCCGGCGTGCTGGCGCTGATCATGTTCAATATCGGCATCGTCGCGAAGCTGACCGGCGAGACGATCGACAGTGTGGACAGAGGTCCTCTGGAAGCGGCAGACGCCACCGGATCGACATTGATCCAGCGCAATAGGATCGCGGTTCTCCCGCAGATCCTCCCTGGCTACTCCTCCTACAGCCTGTACGTTTTCGAGCTCAACATCCGTGCTTCTGTGGTGCTGGGGATCGTGGGAGCCGGCGGTATCGGTTCGACGATCTTCGTTCAGCTATCGCATTTCAACTACTCGAATATTTCCGCGATCATGATCGCGCTGGTCGTCGTGGTGTTGATCGTGGACTATGTCTCGCTGAGCATTCGCAGGAGGCTCACATGAGCGATAAGTCCTCCCGCCGGCCCGGCGAAGAATCGTCACCGCAGTACCAGAACCTCGAGCGGGGATCGGCGGGCTCAGGCACCGGATTCGCCCCGGACAGGCTCGACGCCCGGCCGGTCAAACCCTCGAAGCTGGGTTACAACATCGGCCTGCTGATCGCCGGGATCCTGTTCATCGGTGCAGTGTCCGCGACCGGGGCGAGCTGGGGGCGGCTCGCGCAGCTGCCGGCGAATATGGTCGACTACTTCGGCCTGATGGCCAGGGGAGTGTTCCAGCCTCTGACGCCGGAGACGCAGCAGTCCTGGCTCTCAGCTATCGAGCATATGCTCGAATCGGTGCAGATCGCCTGGGTCGGCACAGTCCTCGGGGCGCTGTTCTCGCTGCCTATGGGCTTCCTCGCCGCGCGCACGATGACTCCCTTGCCCGTCTACGTCGTGGTCAGGTTCATCCTCTCCGTCATCCGCGCAGTGCCGGAGATCATCTTCGCGATCGCCATCATGCTGCCCATCTTCGGGCTCGGTCCGCTGGCTGGGGCGATGGCGCTGGGTGTCAGCTCGATCGGTACGCTCTCCAAGCTGATTTCCGAGGCCGTGGAAAGCGTGGACAGAGGGCCGCTCGAATCAGCCCGCGCAGCCGGCGCCACAGAAGTGCAAGTCATCCGCTGGGCAGTGCTTCCGCAGGTGATGCCTGAAGTCATCGCCATCTGGCTCTATCGCTTCGAAGTCAATATCCGTGCCTCGGCGATTCTGGGCGTGCTGGGCGCCGGAGGTATCGGCTCGCTGCTCTCCTCGCTCTTCGGGGCGCGAGCATGGGATCGCATCGGGATCACCATCCTCGTCATCATCGTGGTGACGATCGCCGTCGACCAGATCTCGGCGTGGGTCAGGCACCGGGTGATTCACGGGCCGAAGCGGCGCGGTTCTCGCCCTGGGCCACCAGGCGCCGATGACTCCTCGGCAGGGCATGATGGCGGTCCTGTCCCGTCGACGCAGCCTGGCACCGGGGCTGGCAGCGGAGCCGCGGCGGGGGCTGGCACCACCGTGCCCGGTGCCAGCGGTACGATGAACCTATGAGTATCGTCGGTCGCAATCTGATGGAGCCGGAACCCACCCTGTTGCCGGCAGAGCCCGAAGTCACAGAATCCTTGGCAGATGGTCAGGAGCCCGTCGATCTGGCGGCCGCGCACCCGACGTCGTCCCTGGTGTGGGCGCTGCTGGCGGAGGAAGCCCTGGACAACGGATATACCGTGGAGGGCTACGCCTATGCGCGGGTGGGGTACCACCGCGGGCTGGATGCTCTGCGCGGAGCCGGATGGCGCGGCAGTGGGCCGGTGCCGTGGACGCACGAGCCCAACCGCGGGTTCCTGCGTGCGCTGGCAGCACTGGGCCAGGCAGCCGCCTCCATCGGTGAGACGGAAGAAGTGCATCGCATCACGGCGTTCATCACCGACTGCGACCCCGAGGCCCTGGACCAGGTCGCCACAGTCCGTTGAGGATCTGCGGCACTGATCTTCCGGTGGAGGAGTAGCGCACGTGGCGAAGCTGTATTTCCGTTACGGAGCCATGAACTCCGGCAAGTCCACCGCACTGCTGCAGGCGGCATACAACTACGAGGAACGCGATCAGCGGGTCCTGCTGGCCAAGCCCGCTCTGGACACCAAAGGCGCGGACCAGATCGTCTCCCGCCTCGGGGTGACGCGCGACGTCGACGTCCTGGTGCCTGCAGACGCCGGCCTGCGCGAGCTGTTCACCCAGTACGCCCAGGCCGAGCCCGCCGGGTCGCTCCTGGAGGGCACCGCACTGGGCGCGGACCGGACGCTGCAGGATCAGGTGAAGCCGGTGGCCTGCCTCCTGGTGGACGAGGCGCAGTTCCTCACCGCGGAGCAGGTGGACGATCTGCTGCGCATTGCAGTCCTGGACGGTGTGCCGGTGCTCGCCTACGGAATCCGCACCGACTTCAGAACCCGACCCTTCCCCGGCTCGGCGCGGCTGATGGACATCGCGCATTCCCTGGAGGAGCTCAAGACAGTGTGCCGTTGCGGGCGCAAAGCGGTGTTCAACACGCGCAGGGTCGGGGACGAGATCATCCTGGAAGGCGATCAAGTCGCCATCGATGGGGAGCAGGTCTGGTACGAATCGCTGTGCGCGGCCTGCTATCTGGAGATCTCCGCCGGACGGCTCGGATGAGAGCGTCCGTGCCCGGTCAGGGGGCGCCTGTGGAGAACGACGGCGCGGAGCCTGTCAGTTGATAGACTCAGATCGGCTCTGACCGCCTGTTGAGAGGAATTCCATGCCAGCCATCGTGATCGTCGGCGCACAGTGGGGCGACGAGGGTAAAGGCAAGGCAACTGACCTGCTGGGATCCCGGGTGGATTTCGTCGTCAAACCCAATGGCGGCAATAACGCGGGACACACCGTCGTTGTCGGCGGGGAGAAGTTCGAGCTGAAGCTCCTGCCGGCGGGGATACTCTCGCCCAATGCCATTCCGGTGATCGGCAATGGCGTCGTCGTGAACCTGGAGGCGCTCTTTCACGAGATCGAGGGGCTCGAGGCGCGTGGGGCGGACACCTCCCGGCTGAAGATCTCAGCGAACGCCCACCTGGTAGCGCCGTACCACCAGACGATGGACAAGGTCACCGAGCGATTCCTCGGCAAGCGGGCCATCGGTACGACGGGCCGGGGCATCGGTCCT
>DXGD01000008.1 GCA_019114115.1 Candidatus Nesterenkonia stercoripullorum | reverse complement strand
CGGCCAGAGGTAGTGCTCGCCCACCCCGAGGTCCTCGGCGAGGTAGCTGAAGGCGCCTTCACAGGAGACCAGATGGACGTCAGAGCCCGCGGTCTCAAGCTCCGCGCGGGCTGCGTCCCTGATCGAGGTGATCTCCGTGATGTAGTCCTGCGCGTTCTCCTCAAAGTACTCAGCATCATCCGGGGACAGGTCTGCTAGGGCCTGCTCGATGTTCTCCACATAGCTCACGGCATGGCTTGGTGACATCCACGCATGGGGGTTCACCGGAAGATCCTCAGCGGAATCGGCGTCGGGGTGGCCGGGAAGCCGCGTCACCGGCAGCGTATCGATCCCCTCCGTCACGGTCACGGAGTCCGCGCCGGACTGCTCGACGAATTGAGCGAACCATGCCTCCAAGCCGAGACCGTTCTCCATGACGAGGTCCGCATCCGCGGCGTCGCGAAGATTGCCCGGAGTCGGCTGGTATTCGTGGATCTCGGCACCGGCTGGGGTCAGCGAGCGGACGTCGACGCGATCGCCTGCGACCTCAGCGGCCATGTCCTGCAGGACGGTGAAGGTCGTCAGCACAACGGGCTTCTCCTCCGCTGAGGAATCGCCCTCGCCGTCATCCCCGGCAGGGGAGGCGCAGCCGCTGAGCACGCCAGTGAACGCGCCGATGACAAGAACGGCGCTCCAGTGCGCCCGATATGCGGAGAAAGACATGGCTCCTAGTATGATTTAGGCATCCCTAAAAATCAATCGAGACACGGACGCCAGGGTGGAGCTGAGATGGCAAGCGTCGGGAGCGAGACCCCCTACAGGAGACGCTCCTCGAGGGCGCTGAGGCGCCTAGGTGTCGAGCGCCTGGGTGTCGAGTGCCTAGGTGTCGAGGTGCCGGATGTGCCTCAGTCCTGTGTCCAGGGCGTCGGCGCGTCGGGGGCGAGTGCCCCCAGCGCTGCTTCGTGCAGATGGCCGTTGGTTGCCAGGGCATTGGTTCCCTGTGCGCCGGGCTCTCCGTCGAGGGATGTGAACTTTCCGCCAGCCTCTCTGACCAGTGGGACCAGAGCGGCCATATCGTGCAGCGCGAGTTCCGGCTCCGCGGCGACGTCCACTGCTCCTTCAGCGACCATGCAGTAGGACCAGAAGTCGCCATAGGCGCGTGTGCGCCAGACGGCGTCGGTGAACTCGAGGAAGTTCTGGCTGCGGCCGATATCCCGCCAGCCGCTCAGCGAGGAATAGGAGAACGACGCGTCGGCGACGTTCGCTACGTCCGAGACATGCAGTGTGCGGGCCGAGGCGAGCGACTTCCCGGTGTAGGCGCCGCCATCCTTCGCCGCCCACCATCGACGGTTCAGCGCGGGGGCGCTGACCACACCCACGACCGGTTCCCCAGAATCGACCAGGGCGATCAGCGTCGCCCACACGGGCACTCCACGGACGAAGTTCTTGGTACCGTCGATCGGGTCCACGACCCACTGCCGGGGTCCGGAGCCGGTGGTTCCGAATTCCTCGCCGTATATGGAGTCCCGTCCGCGTGCTCTGCCGAGCTGGGCCCGGATGATCTCCTCGGCCTTCTTGTCGGCCTCCGTCACCGGCGTGAGGTCCGGCTTGGTCTCCACAGCGAAGTCCATGGAGGAGAAGTAGGAGAGGGTGGCGGAATCGACGGAGTCGGCGATCATCAGCGCCAGCCGCAGGTCCTCGGTATAGGGGCTGCTCGAAGAGGTCATGGGTTCAAGCTACCAACACAGAGCCCGCTTCAGCGCACTCGGCACACGCGCAGCTTCAGCATACGTGCCACCTTGGGCAGCTCAGACGTCCCCGAGCCGCTTACCCGAGGGCCCTTCCTCGGACCCTAGGAGCGATGCCAGCAGGCCGCGCAGCGACGCCAGCCGGGCCGGTCCATGCGGTCCAGCGTGCCCTTGCTCGACCCAGGCGTCCAGGGCGCAGCCGCCGCGGGGCGACTCATGGGCACAGCCTGGCTCGCAGTCCGCCGAGCCTTCGACGAGGTCCCCGAAGGCCGCCAGGACGTCGTCCGGTGCCACGTGGGCCAAGCCGAAGGTACGAACGCCCGGGGTATCGATGATCCACGAGTCCTGACAGTCCCCTGCACTCGGCAGTGCGGCGGTGCCGGCTGGGGATGATCCCAGCTGAATCGCGACTGCTGAGGACGAGGTGTGCCTCCCCCGACCGGTGACAGCGTTGACGCCGCTGGTCGCCCGCATAGCGCCGGTGAGCTCGTTGACCATGGTGGACTTGCCGACCCCGGAATGCCCGATCAGCGCTGTGATGTGACCATAGAGCAGCTCATGCAGCTCGACGACGGCGGCAGGCTCAAGTCCTCGGTGTTCAGCGGCCCGGGCGGAGATCACTATGGAGAGGTCCAGCTCGGCATAGTGGCGGACCAGGCCCGCCGGGTCTGCCGCATCCGCAGCCAGGTCGGCCTTGGTGATCAGCAGCAAGGGCTCGATGCCGGCCTCGAAGGCGGCCACGAGAGCGCGATCGATGAATCCCGTCCGCGGCTCAGGCTCCGCCGCGGCGACCACGATCAGCAACTGATCGGCGTTGGCGACGATGACCCGTTCCGAATCATCGGTGTCTTCGGCGCTGCGTCGCAGCAGCGTCTCACGGTCCTGCAGCCGCACCATCCTGGCGAGGCTGCCCTCAGCCCCGGAGGTGTCACCGACAAGCCCCACGATATCCCCGGGGACAATGGCTCGGCGTCGCAGCGCAGTGGCTCGCACTGCCGTGACCGTGTGCGCCTGCTCGGCGTGATGACGGTTTGCGGAGTGATCACGTTTCGCGGAGTCATCACGCTGCGCGGGGCTCACCCCAGGGCCCGACGTCGCGTCCCTGCCGGCCGCCCCGCCTGTGGCGGGGGAGAGCTGCACGGTGTACCGGCCGCGGTCCACAGTGACGACCCGGCCCCATTGCGCCTCACGGTGCGCCGGGGTCTCCTTGGTCCGCGGGCGGCTGCCCTTCTTGTTCGGACGGACTCTGACATCCGTTTCGCTCCAGTCTCGCTGGGTTGCTGCGGAGAACTTGCGGCTCACAGCGGCCTCGGACTGCCCTCGACCATGGCGTGCCACAGCTCGGGGAAGGCCGGCATCGTCTTGGACGTGCAGGTGATGTCTTCGACACGCACCTCGGGGATCGCCAGCCCGATAATGGCCCCGAATGTCGCCATGCGGTGATCGGCGTAGGTGCGCACTGTGGCAGCGCTGCGTGCCGGAGCCAGGATAGTGAAGCCGTCCTCAGTCTCCTCAGCACGGGCGCCCAGGCGCTGCAGCTCTGCCACAAGTGCAGCGATCCGGTCCGTCTCATGACCTCGCAGGTGCTGGATCTCGCGGAACGTCGTGGGTTCGGCAGCCAGCGCGGCGAGCGCGGCAACTGTAGGCGTCAGCTCGGCTGTCCCGGTGACAGTACCGGGGGTCGACACGGCGGGCTTGCCGAATTCGTCCACCCCGCCACGGACTGTGAGGGTGCACGTCGACCCCGACGGCTCCGGAGTCGTCTGGACATTGCCGCCGAACTGCTCCAGCAGCTGCGTCCATCGCCGACCGATCTGCGTGGAACTCTGCGGCCATCCGCGCATGCTCACCCTGCCGCCGGTGGCCAGTGCCGCTGCGAGGAACGGGCCGGCGTTCGACAGGTCAGGCTCGACCCGCACGGTGAACGGCGCGATCCCCCCGGGGGAGACCTGCCAGACCCAGGGCTCCGGGCTGGCGGCAGAGACCCCGAGATCGCGCAGAACCTCCATGGTCATCTCGATATGCTCACTCGAGGGCACCGTCTCGCCAGTGTGACGCAGGGTGAGTCCCTGGCGCATCAAGGGAGCCGCGAGGAGCAGGCCGGAGACGAACTGGGAGGACGCAGACGCATCGATCGCGATCTCGCCGCCGGAGACACCCGCGGGGGAGGAGATCGTGAACGGCAGTGAGTCTGCTGGCCGCTCGTCGTCGGCGTCATCCCTGTGGCCGGTCACGGCGACGTCGAGCGCTCGCAGCCCCTCCAGCACTGCGCCCATCGGGCGGACTCTGGCCTCGGGGTCGCCGTCGAAGTCCACAGTCCGTCCGGTCAGGGCGGCGACTGCCGGCAGGAAGCGCATCACGGTGCCCGCGAGTCCGCAATCCACAGCCACCCGCTCTTCGGTCTCAGCTTCGGCCCCCCTAGCTTCGGCCCCCCTAGGTTCGACCCCAGCTTCGGCCCATGCCTCGGTCCCTGCGTCGGCCTCTGGGTCTGAGCCGGAGCCGGAGCCCGAGTCCCCCGGACCAGGCCTGCGACGCGATCCCGAGAACGGAATAGGCGTGATGCGGTAGGCGTGCTCTCCGGTGCCCTGCCAGTCCGGCACCCGCTCGCTCACAGCCCCCAATTGCTGCAGTGCACGCAGCATCAGTTCCGTGTCGCGGGATTCCAGCGGGTTGATGACGGTAGAGGGACCCTCGGCGAGGGCAGCCAGCAGCAGGTATCGGTTGGTCAGTGATTTCGAAGCGGGGACATTGACCTCGGCATGCACTGGTGCCCCCGGCCAAGGCGCAGGCCATGGGGTCGGGGGCACCGGTGATGCACTCTGGGGCGCAGATGTGGCGAACACGTTCTCAGCTATCAGGTAAGGTCCTCGGCCTTCTTCTTCGCATCTCGTGCTGACTTCACGATGACCCGCCGCGCGTCACGCTCTGCGCGCTTGAAGTCCTTCGACGCATCCCGCTCGAGAGCCTTCGCCGTCTTCGTGGCATCCTCGCCGAGCGTTTCGGCCCATTTGATCGTCCGGTCGCGGAACTGGTTGCCCTTCTTCTTGGACACTTTGGCCAGGTGGTCTGCGCGCCAGGAGAGCGAGGGCTTGCCGTCACGATCGACGGCGGCCAGCCACAGCCCACCCAGGATGGAGACGTTCTTCAGGAGCCCTTTGCGCTGGTCGGCGACGTCGTCGGCACTGTCCACATCTGCGAAGCGGTACTCCGCGTAGGTGCTGAACTCGTGCACCGTCACCAGCAGCAGGCTTGCCACCCGGGGGTACCTCCCCGCTGCCAGCAGCAGGCCAGCGCCGACTTCCACTCCGCCGATCACCTGCGCGGCGCGCTTCGGGTTCTTGGAGAGCGTCTCGGCTTGCGGGACGATCGAGGCGACTTCCTCGAGAGAGGGCTGGAAGAGCTGCGCAGCCTCATCGGTGTCGCGCAGGCGCTGCACGCCGTTGGCGATGAAGCTCGCTGCGAGCAGCGGACGAGCGACTTTGCGGATGATGGACATGTATTCCTCCTAGAGGGGCTGTTGGCGCTGAAGCATGGTCTCCTACCCCAATCTACAGCTTCGACTCCACGTCCAATCTACTCAACGAGCAGGAACACGGAAATTGCCGGTCAGGAATGTGAGCGCCACTGTCATCGTTATCTCACATATGACGACGGCGATGCTACCCACCACCCTGGAGAAGGACGCTCTGGAGTTGGACGCCCGAGAAGCAAAAGCCTGGCCGAATCGAGTGGCCGCATCCGGAAGCCCCGGCCAGGGTATGGATGTGAGGTCCTTTTCCAGCGGCGGGACCACTGCGAGCGGTCCATGGCCCTTGGCAGTCCAACACCGAGTAGACTCTTCAGTGATGGACGAGTCATCAGCTACTACCCATGACCCGACGGCAGCAGGTGAGCCCGAGGGAGACAAGCCTGCCGAGGCCGCGGTCGACCGCGACGCCGAGAGCGCCGAGCAGCGCCGTGTCCGCTTCGAGACTGAGGCGCTGCAGTACGTGGACCAGCTCTACTCCGCAGCCATGCGCATGACGCGGAATCCGCAGGATGCCGAGGATCTGGTGCAGGAGGCCTATACCAAGGCATACTCCGCGTTCCACCAGTACAAGCCTGGAACCAACTTGAAGGCCTGGCTCTACCGTATCCTGACCAACACGTACATCAACATCTACCGCAAGAAACAGCGGCAGCCCCAGCAGGCCAATACCGACACGGTCGAGGATTGGCAGATGGCCCAGGCCGCTGAGCACACCTCAGCTGGTTTGCGCTCGGCCGAGGCCGAGGCCCTGGACCACCTTCCGGACTCCGACGTCAAGAATGCCCTGCAGCAGATACCGGAGGAGTTCCGGCTGGCAGTCTACTTCTCCGACGTCGAGGGATTCGCCTATAAGGAGATCGCGGAGATCCTCAACATTCCGATCGGCACGGTGATGTCGCGGTTGCACCGGGGCCGCAAGCTGCTGCGCGAAATGCTGACCGACTACGCCCGTGAACGTGGCTTCAAGAAGCAGGAGGCCCGCACATGAATGTGCCGTATGAACCTGACGAACGGACCTCAGCGGATGGGGAAGCTGCCCAGCACAGTCCTTCGTCGCAGCCGTGCAGCGAAGCGTCCGCAGAGGACTGCCCAGAGGCGACGGACCGCCTCGACCGGATCTACGACTATCTGGATGGGGTGCTCAGCCGCAGCGACATAGAGGACGTCCAGGCCCACCTTGAGGGGTGCCCCGATTGCGCCACCGATTATGACCTCGAATGTCTCATCAGGACTGCTGTGCGGCGCTCATGCGCCGAACGCGCGCCGGAGACGCTGAAGGTCACCATCATCGAGCGCATTTCTCAGATTCGCCTGCAAGCAGGGCACGAAAGCCCCTGACGTGGGCTTCTGCTGAGGCATCCGTCCACCAGCTCAGGCGGGACGCAGGTGCCTGCTCGGGCACACGCTCCTCATGCGAAACTGACTTTGCCCGCAGTAGATACAGCTGAACCCCCTGCTCGCCGTAGGCGTGCAGGGGGTTCGCTACTGTGTGCGCTCATCATGCGAGAGCGTCGCAGACACAGCCGTGATCTACGGGATCAGCAATTCGGCTTCTTCCCGTGGTTGGCCTTGTTCTTGCGACGGTCGCGGCGCTTACGTCCACGCTTACTCATAGAGGCTCCTTTCGTCGGCTTCTGGCCAGTCTACCCGGAGTGAGGCTCCGGCGCCCAACGCCGGACGCGTTCAGACGCAGCACCGCGGGGCGAGCGAGGTGCTCAGGCGAGAGGCTCTTCCATGCCCAGCCAGTCGTACCACCCGCGGTGCAGCACCAGCCAGGCGATCAGCCCGTAGCCGGCCTGCCCTGGGACGCCGTCATTGGCTGCGAGGTCCGCGCGCCACTGGGAATGCTGAATCAACGGGGTGCAGGTGTCGACATAGTAGTGGGAGCGGCGGGTCGCTACGTCTTGATAGGCGGCATTGAGTTCGCTGACGCGCTGATTGCGCTCGGCGTCCAAACCCGGCAAAGGGCCGACCACGAACGTCTTGATGTTCTCCTGCGTCGCTCTGTCCAGGACATTGGCCAGGTTCAACCGGGACCGCGCCGACGATCCCGTGTTCTCGCCGTCGGAGTCATTGAGACCGAGAACGAGGTAGTTCTCCGTTTCCTGGCTGAAACGCGGCATCGCCTCCTGCCGCCACCGATGGGACAGGGCCTCGGTGCCTTCTCCCGGCATGGCAAGCACGTAGTGCTGAAGCCGATGGCGGTCGTCATGGGTTTTCGACATCACCCGGCCGAACCACCCCAGGGCACGGGAATCTCCGACCCCGGCCAGCAGCTCATTGCCCAGGGCCACGATTCTGATGTTACGTTCCACAGCGATGTGCTCCGCTCTTCTCGACGATCAGCTGATCAGGCTGCCTGTTCAGGCTCACTCTGCGACATTACCCTCCCGCTGGCGCAGCAGGCGAGGCATCCTTGAGGTCCGCATTGAGCCAGCGAAAGAGGCTGGCCCGGGCACACCTGCTCTGCACGGGCCAGCCTCTTGCATGCCTGATCCGCAGGACCACGCATCGAATATCTCTGAATATGCCTACAGGTCCAAGTGGGGGAAGGCCTGCTCCAGCAGCTCATCGAGCTCCTGCGCGTGCCGTTTGGCCTGGCCCACCGACGTCGCTGCAGATTCCGAACGGGAGACCAGCTGGAGGTTCTGCGACAGCAGCGGCTGCAGGTTGAGCCCGAGGAAGGGCCAGGGACCCTGGTTCCGCGGTTCGTCCTGAGCGTAGATGAAGTCCGCATCGGCTGGGTAGCGGTCCAGCTCGGCGCGAAGCTGGTCCACCGGCATGGGGTAGAGCTGCTCGAGGCGCACGATCGCCGTCGTCTGGTCTTCGTGCTTCGCGCGGGTGGCGACCAGGTCGTAGTACAGGCGACCTGACACGATCAGGACCCGCTTGACCTTGTCCGGCTGGACATCGTGATCGGGAATGACTTCCTGGAACGTGCCCTGGGTGAAGTCGGAGACCGAGTTCGCCGCCGCCTTGAGCCGGAGCAGCTGCTTCGGCGAGAACACGATGAGCGGCCGGCGCGGACGGGCCACGGCCTGTCGACGCAGCAGGTGGAAGTAGTTCGCGCCGTTGGACGGCATGACCACGGTCATGTTGTCCTCTGCGCACAGGGACAGGAACCGTTCCGGGCGGCCCGAGGAATGATCCGGGCCCTGGCCCTCGTAGCCGTGCGGCAGCAGCATGACAACGCTGGAGCGCTGGCCCCACTTCTGCTCGGCAGTGGCGATGAACTCGTCGATGATGATCTGGCCGCCGTTGACGAAGTCGCCGAACTGGGCTTCCCACAGCACCAGCGTGTTCGGGTTCTCCACGGAGTAGCCGTACTCGAAGCCCAGCGCCGCATACTCAGACAGCAACGAGTCGTACATGAAGAGCCGTGCCTGATCCTCGGTGAGGTTCTTCAGCGGGTACCACTCATCGCCATTGAGCCGATCATGGAAGACGGCGTGGCGCTGCACGAATGTCCCGCGCCGGGAATCCTGCCCTGTCAGGCGCACTTCGGTGCCTTCCATGAGCAGTGAGCCGAATGCCGCGATCTCGGCAAAGCCCCAGTCGATGCCGCCCTCGCGGGACATCTTGGCCCGCTTCTCCAGCAGTGACTTCAGTTTCGGATGCGCCGAGAACTTCTCCGGGATGTTCGTGTGGACTTCCCCGATATGGGCCAGCTGGTCCTCGGAGATGGCGGTGTCCTGCGGGTCCCGCTCGACAGCCGGCTCCTCGGAGACTGTCCCCTGCGGCGCCAGCATGTCGCCGTCGGAGCCGTCCTGGTTGATGGTGCTGACCGGCTGCGTCTGCGCCGCGTGCGTCTCGGTGAACACGCGCTCAAGACGCTGACGGTAGTCCTGGAGGGCCTGGTCTGCCTCTTCCTGGGTGATGTCACCACGTCCTACCAGAGCCTCGGTGTAGAGGCGCCGGGTCGTCCGCTTGGCTTCGACCAGGTTGTACATCTTCGGCTGGGTCATCGACGGATCATCGCCCTCGTTGTGACCGCGCCGGCGGTAGCAGACGAGGTCGATGATCACGTCCTTGTTGAAGCGCTGGCGGTACTGGAAGGCCAGCTGCGCCACACGCGCGACCGACTCCGG
>DXGD01000112.1 GCA_019114115.1 Candidatus Nesterenkonia stercoripullorum | reverse complement strand
CACTTCGGAGAGCGAGACGTAGTCCTCGGACTGGCGATTCTCGGCGACGTTGTAGATATCCGACTGGGCCTGATTGACGATGCCCTCAACTTCGCCGTCGGCCGTGTGGCCCAGCTGCACGATCTTGGTGCCCGCCTCGACAAGGCGTCGCAGAATCGCGCGTTCGCGGACGATCTCCGCGTAGAAGGCAGCGTTGGCTGCGGTGGGCACCGACTGCGCGAGGTTGTGCAGATAGGCCGGCCCGCCCACCCGCTGCAGCTCCTGGCGCTTGGTCAGATGGTCGGAGATGGTGACGACGTCGGCCGGTTCGCCGCGACCGTAGAGATCGATGATGGCGTCGTAGATCATCTCGTGCGCCGGACGGTAGAAGTCCGTGCCGCGCAGGATCTCCACGACGTCGGCGATCGCGTCCTTGGAAAGCATCATGCCGCCGAGCACAGACTGCTCCGCCACCATGTCCTGCGGCGGCATGGGCGTGTTCGCGCTGTCGGCGTATGCTTCCACGCTCACTTCCGAGCTCCTCTCGATGGGGTCATTCTCATCCGGCCAGCTGCGCACCCGGTGACGCCTGGACAGCCCACCGTGGGTGAGACTACACCCACCACCGAAACGGCCCCACACGACGGATCGCCGAGCACCCGGGCAGAATCACCTCGCTGCTGACAGGAGGTGATTCCCTTCCCTTCGCCCGGAGCCCGGCGATCCTCAGCGAATCCAGCGGCCAGTGGCAGCAGGCCAGCCAGATCCGCTTCCCCGGACACACGATGATACAGCCGCAGCACGCCACGACCCTGCCTTGCGAGCCGGCACCAAGGTGCCGCATCTCGATGGCCCTGAGCCGTTGACGAGCCTGGCTGGAACGGATGCACGCAGACTCTCGTCAGCCAATATCCGTCTCTGATGCGTCGGGGAACTTTCACAGCGTAAGGCGCTGAACCGACCCGGATCAAGGCCTCTTCACACAGCGCCTGTGGATAGAGTGTGCACTACGCGGCGTGTCTTGTGCACAAACCCTGTGGACAACTGTGGATAACTAAAGAGCCTCGGGTTCAGCATCCCGCTGACAAGGGGTTTTGTAGCGACACACCTGTGAGTTAAAAAAAATTTCGCCCACACGTCATATCCCGTCCACTTCACCGGAAATGGCAGGATCCGCCCCTCTGTGCTAGGAGCGACTCCATCCTCCACAAGTTTTCCACAGGGGCGGCCCTGTGGCGCTGCGGGCCGGGATTGCGCGCCGCGGCAGCGGACTCAATCGCCTGTACGGTCCTCCCACTGAGGGTTCCGCCGCTCAGTGTTCGTCGGCAGCAGCATGAGGATCAGCACGATCAATCCGCCGACGCCTGGAATGAGACCCAGGAACCACATCGGTCCCGGAAGGCCGGCGTCATGCAAGCGCCGCCAGGACAGTGCCAGATACGGCACCACCAGGGCCACCCAGATGGCGAAGCTGATCAGGCCAAAGACCATCAGGGCGATAGCAGCCCCACCTTCGGCCTCAAAGCTGGCGCTCCCACTGCCCGTTGTGGTCTGCATGTTCGACGAGTTCGAGGCAAGAACCCCGAACAGCAGTCCACCGGCGATCGCGACCACCATGTACAGCACGAACGATGCCAGGGCGACCCACCAGTATTCACTGCGGGAGGCGTACCCGGAGAACCGGGTGTACTTCTTGAAGAACCGCCTGACCGCCTGACCTAAACTCGCCCCGTAGAGGGGCCGGCTCAGCGGCGGCTCTCCCCCGCTGCCGGACGGACCGGCAGGAGAGGGCGACCCGGCCTGGTACCCCTGCGGCGCTTGATAATACTGCCCACCTGACTGGGGAGCCTGTCCGTACTGCGGCTGGTGCCCGTACTGCGGATTCTGCCCATACGACGACTGGTCATACGACGGCCGCTCACCGGCCTGACCGTATGGGTTCTCGTGTGAGGGGTCCTGTGTCATGGTTTCTCCTAGTGCCGGTGTTCAGGGCTGACATACCACCCTTTATCAGTGAATCACGGGCCCGACGAATACGGTATGTATCGCTACCATTCCGAAACGTGTCCACCCGATTTTCGATGACAGCTCGTGCGCCTTGATTCGCGCGCACAATACCCTAGCCCAAAGCCCGCTCTGCTGATCCGGCAAGCACCCCCTCGGGGTCGTCGTCGACGACGACGTGCCCATCCATCTCCAGCCTCCGCCGCAGTTCACGCATCATCGTCCGTCCCACACTGGACACCTGTTCGACCCGCGAATAGTCGAAGACCACGCGCTGGGCCAGCTCACCCTCTTCGTGGGCCTCCGTGATGGCGCGCAGAGCCCGCTCAGCGCCGGAGAAGCGCAAAGTGCCCTGCAGCCGGACGGAGGTCGTGTGCTCGCCGTCGTCGTCCACCGTGCGCATGCCTCGCACCGCAGTCGAGGAATGCTGTTCGTTGATCATGAGGTGCAGGCCCATGTCCTGGGAGAGGCGCTGGAACATCTCCACGCCCCGCACGCTGTTCCCGCGCGGATCCAGTCGCGGCGAGAAGCTCGCGATACCCACCTGACCTGGGAGAATCCC
>DXGD01000111.1 GCA_019114115.1 Candidatus Nesterenkonia stercoripullorum | reverse complement strand
AACGACGAGCAGCGCGGGCCACAGCTGCCCCCACGAGAAGACTGCGCCGAGGCTTTCGCCGGCCATGAGCCAGAGGTACGCAGGCAGCAGCAGGAACTGCAGGATCAGGATCACCGGTGTCATCACGGTGGCCCTTACGGCGTCGCCCCGTCCCAGCTGGGTGAAGGTGATGAACCAGTCCGTGCAGGGAACCAGCAGCACCAAGAGCAGGCCCAGACGCAAAGGACCGTCATCGGGAGCCAGCTGCACCAGCCCCCACACGATGAGCGGGAGGAGGACGAAGTTCCCCAGCAGGGCAGTCGTCAGGAATCGGCCGTCGACGAAGGCCCGGGGAATGGCACGCAGCGGGACCTGGGTGAACGTCGCGTAGAGCAGCAGGCCCAGCAACGGCCATACGAGGGGTTCCAGCATGCCGGCTGCGTGCGGCCACGCTCCTCCAGCCCCCAGGCCGAGGACGACGGCCGATAGGTACAGCCAGACCTGATGCTGCTCGAGATCTTCCCGCGTCACTTCTCTGACTCTAGCTGCTGAGGAACACACACGCTCGAGTGCGCGGGGTGATGCCCTTCGCGCGGGGCTGGGGGACGGTAGTGCACGACGACTCCTCCATGCGCGAGGTCGACGAACTCATTCGCCTGCTGGGCATCCGGATCGTCGCTGTCGACGAGTCCCAGGCGCACATCGCCCGGGCCGCATACCGTGATTTCGCAAAAAGGGATGGGCACGACCGCCCAGCTCAACTACGGCGACACGTTCCCGTACGCCCTAGCCTCAGTCACAGGCAAGCCCCTGCTGTATGCGGGCAGTGACTTCAGTGCGACCGATGTGCGCCGGGCAGGTGGAGCCCAGGCGATGTGACCTGTTGACGAGGGACCACCCCGGATCACGAACCTGGCAAGATGTCAGTCCGGATCACGGCGCGCCGTCAGTAGTGCGCCGGAGGATCGCTCGCGGGGAAGGACTCATCTCCCCATTCGTCGGCGAGGGCGTCCTCGCCGTAGTACACGGCGTCGTGTTCCGGCGCGTCACTCTCCGGTGGGGCAGCCTGTGACTCGCGATCTTGGGCGTTGGCAGGATCTTCAGCCGGGGGAGTGCCTGGAGCGGACGGTTTCGCTTCCGAATTCATCCTCGTATCCCCTTTCTCGTCTTCCTCATGCCCTGAAGCGGGTCCAGATCTGTCACGGGCCTGGAAGTGCAAGCGCGCCGCACCCTCCACATCCCCGTGGCATCTCTCCTCCGAGACTGTCGTTTCAGAGGGGTCAGTGTCAAGTCAGAGGGGTCAGTGTCAAGGTCCGGCGCCATCGCCTCCGCGAAGTATGACGCTTCCGTTAAGCAGCCCATCAGCGGGATTGCGCAATCGGGCTCGCCCGTGAATCTGCGTGTTAAAGTCACCCGCAACCGGCCCCGCTCGGGGGCGGTCCTCATGAAAGGGAAGTTCTAGTGCAAAGGCGCATGGCGGCAGGTGTCGCCCTCCTGGTGAGTTTCTTGATGTTCATGCCGTCATCGGTGAGTGCAGCACCTGTTGACGACGCCGCGGAAACGAGTTTTTCCGTCATCGGAGACATTCAGGTCGACGTCGGCCAGGAGGTCTCCACCGAGGATCTAGAAGAGGTAGGTGTTCCGCCTGAGGTCGCGGCGAACTTGGTCGAAGGCATCAATGACGTGCCATCCACGGGGTCGAAGTCAGTCAGTCCGACTCTATATGGGCCAACGGCCCCACTCAGTGCTCAAGCTTCGTTCGGAAGAGTGGGATGGACCTGGAAGGATCACAAAAACAGGACAGTCGTCTTGCGCACGGCTATAAACCATAAGATTGTTACTAAGCATAACGCATCATGGAAAGTTGCCAGAACTACCACAAAATATCCTAAAACAACGGGGGTAGAAGGTAGCGCAAGGAAGTATTTTACACCGGTGCATAACGTAAGATGTACAGGATATGGTGTCTTTAGATCGTGTCGATCTATAGGTTCTGTTACAGTAAAAACTGTTGTCGAGTTCATGAAAGTGCGACGTGATGGGAAACCGAGAGGTGTGATCACGGCGTACTGTCTCAAACACCCAAAGTGTCCCAACTATGTCAAAAATGCAGTGAACGTATAGAGAGTGCTGTGGTCCGCTACGAAGAATGGGGAGGAACTAGCGAGGGTATTTTGCTCAAAGAGCTCTCGAACATTGAGTGTGCGCAGGAGAGCTCGGTGTTCCGGGCGATCGATGCTGTCCCGTCGCAGCATACGGCTACGGTCACTACCGCGCGCGGAGAGGCATTCACGCTGAGCCTCGATGCTGAGCGGGAGGAGATCACGGACCTCTTGAATAGTCGGAGCTACAATCTCGCTGCCCCCAACCCGGGGAGCAACCCAGAATATGACGGAATCGTGCTGGAATCACGTGAAGATCAGCTCTGGTATGAGGTCCTCTACGATCTAGGCCAGTACTCCTGGCGTTTGGAAGAGGTCGTTCCGGCGCTATGGATCTCCCGTGTCGTGCGGCAGCCCTATGCGGCCCACGTGACGTTGAGGGATCCGGGCCGCACCATGGACTTCGCCTTCGACTTCACCACCGGTATCGAACCCATTGGCTGGATCTTCGATATGTTCCACGATTTCACGATCATGAATGAGATCACGTGGCGGCCCTAGTGACGACGTCGGCCAGCGTCTCCAGCACGTGGCGGTAGGGCTGACCCGTCGCCCGGGACAAGGCGATCTCGCAGGCGCGGTTGCAGGATGCGTGCTCCTGGGCGCCGATCTCCTGGACCTGCCTGGCCTCCGCCGCCGTGGCGGATGCAGTCAGCTCCGGGTGGAGCATCCCGCGGTCGCCGGCGAACCCGCAGCAGTTCCAGTCCGCCGGGACATGCACGGTCTTCGCCGCCGCATCTGCCAGGCTCCGCAAGTCGGCATTGAGTCCGGCCTTATAGGAAGAGCAGGTGGGATGCAGCGTCAGCGATTCGACGCGACGATCCGGGTCCACTCTCAGCTGCGGCAGAACGTGCTCCACCGTGAACTGGACGGCATCCATCACCGTGCTGGCACGCGGGTCGCCCGCGTCGTGCGCCTGATGCATGATGCCGGCCACCCCTTCAGTGCAGGACGCCGCGTCCACGACCACAGGAAGGTCACGCGTGAGTTCGGGGTCATGCTCGGCACGCACGGCGTGAACCGCGTCGAGAACCCGCTCGGCCATCAGCTCATGCCCGCGAGAGTATCCCTTGGACGACCACGGCGTCCCACAGCACAGGTCATCCACGCCGGGCGGCAGGACCAGAGCGACGCCGGCAGCGCGACACAGCGACTCCACCGCGGCTTGCACACCCGAGGAGCCCTCGGCCGGGGCGAACATCGCGCCCTGGCAGCTGGGCAGGAAAATCGCCGCCGGGGCTGTCCCGACGCCTGTGCTCTCATGCACCCGGCTGCGGGCAGTGCCGCCACGAGGCAGGTCGGCCGTCCACTGGGGCACAGTATCGGCCCCTAGCAGCGAACGTGCCGCGCGGTTCGGGCCCAGGATCGCGCGGTTCGGGGCTTTGGCAGCCAAATCGAGCCCGCGGCCGGCCGCCGTCGTCGCGGCGCCCCAGTGCTTCGCCGCAGAGCGCCACGCCTGCTGGCCGACACCGTTGCGACGCTCCTGACGCAGCCGTTTCACGAGGGCGCCGGTGTCAATGCCCACTGGACATGCGGTGGCGCACATGCCGTCGGCTGCACAGGTGGCGATGCTGTCGTACTCCTGCTGCTCATCGAGTTCGGCGACGAGCGAGTCGTCGCCTTGGGCCGCGGCCCGCTCACGTGCTCGGCGCACGACGATGCGCTGACGCGGAGTCAGCGTGAGGTCGCGGCTGGGGCAGACCGGCTCGCAGTAGCCGCACTCCACGCAGTTGTCCACTTCAGCATCGACCCGATCCACAGGCTTCAGTTCGAGCAGGTGCGCCCGCGGATCATCGGCGATGATGACCCCCGGGTTCAGGATCCGTGCGGGGTCGAAGGCGTCTTTGATCTCATGCATCACCTGGACCAGCGGCGCGGAATACTGCCGGTCGAGGAAGGGCGCCATGGCGCGCCCTGTGCCGTGCTCGGCCTTGAGGTTCCCGCCCTGGCGCAGGATCAGCTCGACCAGGCCCTCGGTGAAGGACTCCAGCCGGGCGAGGTCCGCCGGATCCTCCGTATCCTCGGTGATCATGAAATGCAGGTTCCCGTCCTTGGCATGGCCGAAGATCACCGGGTCCGCATAGCCGTGGTGCGCCAGCAGCCCGGCCAGCTCGCGGCAGGTATCGGCCAGCCGCTCCACAGGCACGACGACGTCCTCGAGCAGGGCGGTCGTGCCCGAGGGCCGAGCGCCGGCCACAGTGGCGTAGAGGTTCTTCCGCACACCCCAGAGGGCACTGCGGGCGGCCGGGTCGCGGGTCAGTTCGACGGGCTGGCTCGTGCGCAGCGCCGACAGCGTCGGTTCTGCCTCGGTGAGGAAACGCTCCAGATCGGCGTCGTCGTCGCCGCGGTATTCGATCAGGATGGCGGCGTGCTGCTCGACGTCGAGCGCGCTGATGCTCGGTGGTGGCTCAGGGCCCCGCTGGGCGACGTTCAACGACGTCGCATCCATCAGCTCCAATGCTTTCGCGCCGGTCGCGACCAGATCCGGCAGCGCCTCGGCGGCGCGGTCGACGGAATCGAAGACCAGCAGTCCGGTGGCTGCCCTGGTCTGTACCGGAACCGTGCGGTAGATCGCCTCAGCGACGAAGCCGAGTGTGCCTTCGGAGCCGATGATCAGGCGTTGGAGGAGCTGCACGGGGTCGTCGACGTCGCAGAAGGCGTCGAGGGAATAGCCCATCGTGTTCTTCATGCCGAACCGCCACCGAATTTCCTCCGTGGACTCCGGTGACGCTCGGATGCGGTCCCGGAGCGCTTCCAGCGTGGAGACCAGTGCTGGCTCAGCCGCGCGGAGGCGAGACAGGGCGTCGCTGCGGGCAGTATCGACCACCGTGCCGGAAGCCAGCACGACGGTCATCGATTCCAGGGTGCGCGTGGTGTTGAGCTCAGTGCCCGCGGCCATGCCTGAAGAGTTGTTCGCGATGACGCCGCCGATCGTGCACGCCACTTCGCTGGCCGGGTCTGGGCCCATCGCCCGCCCATAGCGGACCAGCCGGGCGTTGACTGCGCGCAATGTGGCCCCGGGCTGAACCCGGATTCGGGCGCCGTCGTCGAGCACTTCGATGCCGCGGAACGCCCTGCGGGTGTCGAGCAGGATGCCGGAGCCGCAGGACTGGCCGGAGAGGCTGGTGCCGCCGGAGCGGAATGTCACCGGGCGGCCGTGCGCCGCAGCGAGCTGGAGGACCTGGGCGACTGTCGCGGAATCTTCGGCGACGACGGCGACCTCAGGCACGATGAGATAGTGCGAGGCGTCGTGAGCCCGCGCGTGCCTGTCCACGGCCCGATGCAGGACCTGCTCAGCGCCGATGTGGCGGGCGAGCTCGTCGATGAGAGTTGCTGGGGTAGCCGAGGTGTGTTCCATGCCCGCTTTCTGGAGAGACGATGGCACAAGTCTAGAGGGCACGCGCCCGGACTTCTGTCTGCCGGGGCGTCAGACCAGTGCTGCTGCACCGTCGAGGCGGGCTTGCTGGGACGGCTCGGCTACCCCTGAGGTGTTCCCGCCGGAAGGCCGCTGGTCAGCG
>DXGD01000110.1 GCA_019114115.1 Candidatus Nesterenkonia stercoripullorum | reverse complement strand
AGGTTCTGATCATTGGTGTAGGAGTGCACGGTCTCGACATGCCCGTGGTCGATGCCGTAGGCGTCCTGCATGAGCTTGGCCACCGGGGTGATCGCATTGGTCGTGCAGGAGGCCGCTGAGAGGATCCTGTCCGCGGACGTGACGTCGTCATGGTTCACCCCGAAGACGATGTTCTTGATATCACCCTTCCCCGGGGCGGTGAGCAGAACACGTGAGACGCCCGGTGATTTCAGGTGCTGTCCCAGCCCCTCCTCGTCCCGCCACCGGCCGGTGTTGTCGACGACGACGGCGTCGTTGATTCCATAGGCCGTGTAGTCGATGTCCGAGGGGTCACTGGCGTGGATGACCTGGATGTAGGTTCCGTTGGCGATGATCGCCTGGTTCTCGGTGTCGACCCGGATGGAACCTGCGAAGGGGCCGTGGACTGAATCACGACGCAGCAGGGAGGCGCGCTTGGCAAGGTCATTCTCGGCTCCCTTGCGCACCACGATGGCGCGCAGTCGCAGGCCTGAGGCCGAGGAGGCCCTTCCCACGAGGATGCGCGCCAGCAGCCGGCCGATCCGTCCGAAGCCGTAGAGGACGACATCCTGCGGCTCGGCCAGGCCTTCGCCGCGGCGACCAGCGATGTCACTGAGTTCTTGACGCAGGTATTCGTGGAGGTCCGACTCCTGCGAGTGGCGGAATCCGTAGTTCAGCCGAGCGATATCGATGCTTGCTGCACCCAGTTCCATCTGGGTGAGTGCCTCCACCAGGGGCAGCGTCTCAGAAATCGGAAGTTCCGTCTCGTCGACCTGACGGGCGAAGCGATGAGCCTTGAGGATGTCGATCGCGGACTGATTCACCAACTTCCGGCCGTGAATGCTGGTGACGACGTTATTCTCGCGGTACAGCCGACCGATGAGCGGAATCATCTGCTCCGCCTGGGCTTCCCGCCCGGTCCATTGCTGCAAGTGCTCGTGTGCCTGCTGCTGCACTGGTGGTGTGTCCTTCCGTTAAGACCTCGTTGTCTTCTTGCGGAGCACGCACGATCCGGCGGCGCGCCCCACTCACAGAAGTCTAATCGAACGGCACGCGGATTCTGGAACGCCGAGCGAACGACGTCGGCATGGTGAGGGGACGGGCCGGTCGATAAGCCGGGTTCTGTGCCATGCCGGCGATTCCGGCATGACGGCCACCATCTATCTGGGTGACGCGTTGCCGCGCACCTCAAGCGGTCAACCCGGATGCTCGGGCGAGCAGCCCTCGATCACATCCTGTTCGACCTTGCACCGGATGGGGTTTGCCGAGCCGCGTCGGTCACCCGACGCGCTGGTGGTCTCTTACACCACCGTTTCACCCTTACCGGCACCGCACATCGACGTGTTCGGCACCGGCGGTCTGCTTTCTGTGGCACTGGCCTGCGAGTTACCTCGAGTGGGCGTTACCCACCATCCTGCTCTGCGGAGCCCGGACTTTCCTCGACGCCTACGACGCCGCGGTGGCCTGACCGACCCGTCCCGGATCACTATCCTACGCTGGCCTCGGCACGGAGGCACCCTCGACGCGGAGCCCGTCGAGGGCGCCTCCGGCCAGCCGGCTCACTGACTTTCGGTCATGAGGTCCATCAGCAGGGACTCGAGGTCCTGCTGATCCATGACATCATCGTCAGCAGGACGCTCAGGCTCGTCCACCTCGTTCCACTCGGTGAATCGCGCAGTCGTGCCGTCGTTGGTCACCTCGACAGCGTATGGGGCGTCCTCATCAGCACGCACGGCGAGCTCATTGCCCTCGTCGTCGCTGTATGCCCACACCGACTCTCCATCGCGTTCCTCTTCGGTGCCTTCTTCTTCGAGTGAGGAGCTATTGAACGGATTCTCGTCGCTGCTGGAGGATGAGCTCTCGCCATTTGACTCATCGCTGTCAGACTCATCGCTGGCAGAGTCATCGCCTTCGGAGTCGTCCTCCTCGGCACCCTCTTCCCAGGTTTCGCGACCGTCAGCGATCATCTCACCCAGGTCGATCTCGTCGTCGCTGCCCATCTCGGAGGACAGGTCGAGCCATTTACCCTCGAGCTCCTGCTCAAGCTGGTCCATGTCAATGGCGTCACCCATCGGAGCGGCTGCCAGTGAGGCTGTGATGCCGCCGTCCACGAAGGCTTCGTCGCCGATCATCATCATGAGCGGCTCGCCATCCCCGCTGATCACCGTGAACGAACCGTCCATGGCGCCCGAGACGGACAGAGTACCCGAGTCTCCGAGGAACTCCTGGAAGTCCTCTCCTTCCCCGATCTCGCCCATGTCTCCCTCGACGGTGACCGAATCGGCGGACTCCATGGCGTCCCACATGGCATCGTCGATATCGGAAAGCGTCGGTGGGCCCTGCGGCTCGTCCTCTTCTTCTCCGCCGCCACCACCGCCGGAGCAGGAGGTCAGGGCGAAAGCCGAAAGAGCGGTCAAGGTCACTGCTGGGCGCACTATTCGTCGATTCATAAGCACATCATCTCCTGTTTTTGCCCTGATTGGTAACCTGACGTGGTGTTTATCTTCCTGCCACCCTCAGAGGGCAAAACAGAGCCGCGTGATTCCCAGGCTCCGGGGGTCGATCTGGAGAAGCTGGTCCTCCCCGAGATCTCCCCTGCCCGCGAGGAAGTTGCCGCAGCACTGGAGCAGGTCAGCTCCCATGAGGAGGCCCAGAGGATTCTCAAAGTCGGCAATTCCGTCATGGACCATGTCCGGGCGAATGCTGCCCTGCGCCAGAAACCTGCGGCTCCCGCGCATGAGGTCTACACCGGCGTCCTGTATGACGCACTGCGGGCGGCGGAGCTCAACGCTCAGGCCCTGCAGGCTGCCGAACGCGAGGTCCTCATTTTCTCAGGACTGTTCGGCGTCGCCGGATTCACCGACCGGATCCCGCCCTACCGCCTAGCGATGGGCGTGGACCTTCAGGTCCCCGGCAGCGGTCGCGGCCCCGGGAAGCTCGGACGGTACTGGCGTGAAGTGCTGACCGGACCGCTCAGTGAGCGAGTGGCCGAGCACCTTGTCGTCGACTGCCGGTCTTCGGCGTACACGCAGGCTTTCCGGCCTCCAGCCCGGCAGGCCCTGGCGGTCAACAACTTCCGCTCGTCCGGCGGCAAGCGGACCGTGGTGACGCACTTCGCCAAGCAGGCGCGCGGGGAACTGGCCGGTATGCTGGCACGCCGCACCGGCCCTGCGGAAACGGTGGATGAGGTGGCTCATATCGCTTCCTCACGGTGGAACGTCGAAGTCCGCCCGGCCACGGGCCAGACGCCGCACCAACTCGACCTGATCGATCATGCATGAGGCGCCGGCTTCGGGCCAGGTGATGCGAGCATCCCTCGCGCAGGCCCTGCGGCTACACCGGCAGGGATCGGAGGGTCACAGGCGTTGAGGGCGCAGCCCGCTCGTCTCAGGGTCCCAGTCCACGCCCGCAGCACAGGCGTCCATCGCCTCATTGCTCAACCGGTCGGCATCCTTATTCGACGCCCGTGGAATCCATGTGTAGCTGACCTGCGTAGGAGGGAACACAGTGGCGGCTTCGGCAGCCAGCCTGCGCATGTCCTCATGCTTGATCTTCCACCGTCCGCTCATCTGCTCGACCACCAGCTTGGAGTCCATCCGGACATCCACCTGTGCCTGAGCATCGATCTCATAGGCCAGCCGGAGCCCGTCGATGAGGCCGGTGTACTCCGCGACATTGTTCGTAGCCCGGCCCAGCGGGTGTGCCACCACTGCCAGAAGTCGGCCGTCCTCATCCCGGACCAATGAGCCGGAACCG
>DXGD01000109.1 GCA_019114115.1 Candidatus Nesterenkonia stercoripullorum | reverse complement strand
CCCTTTCAATATGACACAGCAACCGGGAATCTCCGTGCCGTGCGGCACCACCTCCGCGGGCCTACCGGTCGGCGCGCAGCTCGTCGGTGCCCGTACCAAGGACCGATTGGTTCTTCGCGGCGGCGCGGCCCTGGAAGCTGTCATGGGTGAGCGCTTCACCCGCCCCGTGCCGGCGAACCGGACAGCGTCCGCGGGCCGAACAGTGCCGACCGCCGGCGGGGGAGCAGCGTGACCGCAGCGGCCGTCTCCGACGGGGTCCCTCTGCACGAAGCCGAGGCCGTCGTGGCCCAGTTGCGACAAGCGGGCCTCACTGGTGCCGACGCCTCGCCGCTGGCCCGTGGGATGTACTCATCGGATGCCAGCCTCTACCGCGTGGTCCCGCTCGCGGTGGTGCGTCCCGGGCATGTGGACGAGCTGCAGGGAATCCACGAGGTAGCTCAATCCCTCGGCGTTGCGGTGACGATGCGCGGGGCGGGGACCTCCATCGCCGGAAACGCCGTAGGGGAGGGCATCGTCGTCGACACCCGGGATCTGAACCGGGTGATCGAGATCGATCCGGAGAGCCGGACCGCGCTCGTCGAGCCCGGGGTGGTCCACGCCGACCTCCAGCGTGCCGGGGCTCCCTACGGACTGCGCTTCGGACCCGATCCCTCCACCCACACGCGCTGCACGATCGGGGGCATGATCGGCAACAACGCCTGCGGGTCGCGGGCCCTGGGTTACGGCCGCACGGCGGACAATGTGGTCGGGGCCAGCATCCTCTTCGGCAATGGCGAGCTGGCCGGTTTCGGCACCCTCGATGACCCGACCGCCTCCGCGTCCGGATACAGCCACAGCACGACGGCGCAGCAGCTGATCGATCTCGCCGGCTCCCACCTCGGTCACATCCGCACCTCCTTCGGACAGTTCGACCGGCAGGTCTCCGGGTACAGCCTCGAGCACCTGCTGCCGGAGAACCGGCACCGGGTCGAGCAGTTCATCGTCGGCTCCGAGGGGAGTCTGGGGACAGTTTTGCGCGCGCGAGTGCGCCTGGTCGAAGACGACCCGGGCCGGCGCCTGCTGGTCCTGGGATACCAAACGGTGAGCGAGGCAGCAGACGCCGTCCCGGACCTGCTGTCCAGCGGATCGGGCCGGCTGATCGCGTGCGAGGGCATGGACTCCCGGCTTGTCGCACTCGTGCGCTCGGCGGGCAAGCCGGTGCCGGAGCTGCCGCGGGGCGAGAGCTGGCTCTTCGTGGAGGCTGTCGGAGACGGCGCAGAGGACATCCTGAACCAGGTGCGCGGCGCCTCCGGAGCGCTGGGCCACCGGTTCATCGACGACCCGGCTGAAGCGGCCGCTCTGTGGAAGATCCGCGAAGACGGAGCCGGCCTGGCCGGCATCAGCCTGGAGACGCCGGCATACTCCGGCTGGGAGGACGCCGCCGTCCCGCCTGAGCATCTGGGCAGCTGGATGCGCGAATTCGAGACGCTGATCCGAGATTTCGGGCTTCAAGGGTATCCGTACGGCCACTTCGGCGACGGGTGCATCCATTGCCGCATCGATTTCCCCTTCACCCACGGGGACCCCTCGAGCAGCGGCGTCTTCAGGGAGTTCATGCTCGCCTGCGCGGAGCGCCTGCGTCCCTACGGCGGTTCGCTCTCCGGGGAGCACGGTGACGGCCGGGTCCGCTCCGAGCTGCTGCCCTATATGTACGACGCCACCTCCATCAGCCTCTTCGAACAGGTCAAGGCCATCTGCGACCCGGAGGGCCTGCTCAACCCGGGGATCATCGCGAATCCTGTTCCGCAGACCCAGGACATCCGCGCGGTTCAGCCGCGGCATGAGCTGCCCTGGCCCGGTATGCGGATGACCCACGACGCCGGAAGCTTCGGAGCCGCCGCGCATCGCTGCTCTGGCGTGGGCAAATGCGTGGCGCCCAAGGCCGGTGGGGTGATGTGCCCGTCCTACCTGGCGACCCGGCAGGAGAAGGACTCCACCCGAGGTCGCGCGCGCATTCTGCAGGAGGCGATGGACGGCTCGCTGGTCCAAGGGCTCGCCGACCCTGCGGTTCACGAGGCCCTGGACCTGTGCCTGTCCTGCAAAGGATGTGCCTCGGACTGCCCGGCGGGCGTGGACATGGCTGCCTACAAGGCAGAAGCGCTCTACCAGACATACGACGGCGGCGGCCTCGACGGGACGACCCGGCGTCGTCCGCGGTCCCACTACATCCTGGGACGCCTGCCGGTGTGGGCCCGGCTGGCGGCGCCGGTGGCCGGGCTCGCGAACGCGACGATGCGCGTACCGCCGCTCGCCGCCGCGGCGAAATGGTTCGCGGGGATCGATCAACGCCGTGGTGTGCCCAGGTTCGCCGCGAAGACGCTGCACAGAGCCGTCCGAAGCAGAGCATCCCGGAGCAGAGCCGTCCAGGGCCGGGCCGTCCAGGGCCAAGCGGCATCATCCGCCGGGCAGCGGCTTCAAGGGTCCGCGCAGGCTCCCGCGCAGGCTGTTCCCGACGTGTGGATCTGGGCGGATTCGTTCACCAACCACTTCTTCCCGCAGTCCGGCCTGGCCGCGATCGACTTCCTGCAGGGCCAGGGCCTCGAGGTCCGGCTCATTGAGAAACGCGGGTGCTGCGGCCTCCCGTGGATCTCCACCGGCCAGCTGGACCAGGCCCGGCGGCTGACTGATGAAGCGGTCACGGCTCTGGCGCCCTACGTCGATTCCGGGGTCCCCGTCATCGGCCTGGAGCCCTCCTGCCTGGCCACGCTGCGCAGCGACGCTGTGGAGCTCAGCTCCCGCGACGAGGCCGCCCGAGTCGCGCAGGGGATGATGACCTTCGCGGAACTGATCACTGCCCTGACCGAAGAAGGTCGGATCGAGCTGCCAGACCTGACCGGGGTGAACGCGGTGGCGCAGCCGCACTGCCATCAGAGCGCCGTCATCGGATGGGCTTCCGATGAGGCGATCCTGAAGCGGGCCGGAGCGGCGGTGACGAAAGTGGCCGGGTGCTGCGGACTGGCAGGGAACTTCGGCGTGGAGAAAGGACACTACGACGTCTCCGTCGCCGTCGCTGAGACGCATCTGCTGCCGGCGGTGAGGACGGCGCGGACGCAGGATCCCGAGACGGTCATCCTCGCAGACGGCATGTCCTGTCGTATTCAGCTCGACGATCTCGGCGGGGTGCCGTCTATGCATCTGGCGGAGCTGCTGGCCTCTCGAACGGCTGGGCCGGGTTGAGCAGGGATGCCTTGAGCCGGAACGACTTGAGCAGGGACGGGTCGAGCCAGGAAGAGTCGAGCAGGCAAGAGTCGGGGCCGGCACAGTTCGGTGTCCGAGCAGACGACCCCCACCAGCGGCTGGAGGACCTGTGGCCGCCCTTCGGCCTGCGGATCGAGTCCCCGCGGCTGGTCCTGCGTCAGATCCGGGAAAGCGACTTCCCGGCCTACACTGCGGCCATCACCTCCGGTGTGACGCAGACCGCGCGCAATCCGTTCGTCACCGCGTGGAACGAGGGTGAGCCTGAGGACCTGGTGCGCACTGCGCTGCCCTGGCTGTGGTCGCAGCGGGCCACAGCCGGCCCTGAGGACTGGTACCTCATGCTGGCCGTGTTCCTGCGCGACGAGGATGATGCTGACGACGGTGGTTCTGCGGGATCCCGCGAAGGCCAGCTGATCGGGATGCAGGACGTCCACGCGAACTCCTGGACGGTGCTGCGCACTGTGGGCTCGGGCAGCTGGCTACGCGCCGACCGCCAGGGGCACGGTTACGGCACCGAAATGCGTGCAGCGATGCTGGCCTGGGCGTTCGATCATTTCGGTGCTCAGTACGCCGAATCTGCAGCCTTCGAGTGGAACGCGCGCTCACTGCGGGTCTCGGCTTCGCTGGGTTACCGGGAGGTGGGCCGTCGTCGCACCGTCGATGCCCACGGTGAGCACGCTCAGGAGGAGGTGCAGCTCCGGCTGGCGCGGCGGGAATTCGTGCGGCCGTCGTGGCCCACCCGGGTGCTCGGCAGCGAGCGGCTACAGTCCTTCTTCTGCCAAGGCCCCCTCTGACGTGTGACGTTTTATGAAGGGCGGTCTCCACACCGAGCTGCCCACTCGGTAGCGTCCATGAGAGTAATTGCTGTTCAACGCATGAGTGGAGGGTGACTCTCATGATCGTCACCGGTCTTGCCGTCGGTATCGTGCTGGGCATCGTGATGCAGCGCGGACGCTTCTGCGTCACCGGCATGCTGCGCGATATCTTCTTGCAGAAGTCCTGGCGCACGTTCGTCGCCCTGCTCATCGTGATCTCAGTGCATGCCGTGGGCCTCGCTGCGCTGACCAGCGCGGGGATCATCTCGCCGGAGGCGCCGTCCTTCGCTCCCGCGGCGATCATCATCGGCGGGTTCGTCTTCGGCCTGGGCATCATCCTCGCCGGCGGCTGCGCTTCCGGGACCTGGTACCGCTCCGCCGAGGGCCTTGTGGGTTCGTGGATCGCGCTCGCGATGTACGCGCTGTTCGCATCGGCGATGAACACCGGTGCGCTCGCTGGCTTCAACACCTGGATGACCAGCTGGCAGACGAACCTGACCACGGTGCCCGCGCTGTTCGGGATCTCGCCGTGGATCTTCGCCATCGCCCTGGCTGTCTTCACCGGCCTCCTGGTGCGGCACTTCCTGACGAAAGAGGCGCGGCTGCCCAAACCGGCCCGGCTCGAAGGCGTTCCCGCCTGGAAGCGTCCGCTGCACTTCTACACCGCTGGCGCACTCATCGGCCTGATCGGCGTCATCGCCTGGCCGCTCTCCGCGGCGACCGGGCGAAATAGCGGGCTGGGCATCACCACCCCCACCGGCGACATCGCCAACTACGCCACCACCGGCGACGACAGCGCGATCAACTGGGGCGTGATGCTGGTCCTCGGCCTCTTCGCCGGTGCGTTCTTCGCCGCCAAGGCCACAGGGGAGTTCCGCATCCGCGTGCCCGATGCCAAGGCCTCGACACGCGCCGTCGTGGGCGGGTCGATGATGGGCGTGGGTGCCGCGCTCGCCGGCGGATGCACTGTCGGCAACGGCATGGTCCAGACCAGCCTGTTCAGTTTCCAAGGCTGGATCGCGCTGCTGTTCATCGCCCTCGGCGTGGGTGCTGGCGCCAAGCTGTGGCTCAAGCCGGCAGTCACCGCACCCGCCGGAGCCCCCGAGCCCACGGAGGTGTACTCGACCGAGGCCGGTACGATCAGCGCCGTCGATGCTCCGCAGGAACCCGGTCGGACCTCGCGCGAGGTCTCTGCTGTCTTCGGCGGGATCGCTGCCGCACCGACGTCGGTGGCCCTGAAGTCGCAGGAGGGTGGGCCGTCAGCCAAGCTCAAAGACCTGGGCGATAGGCACTACGCGCTGGATTCGCTGGGTGCGCTGTGCCCGTTCCCGCTCATCGAGGCCAAAGACGTGATGAAGACGCTTACGCCGGGGGACCACCTGGTCATCGACTTCGACTGCACTCAGGCGACGGAGGCGATCCCGCACTGGGCCGCCGAAGATGGTCATGAGGTCACCGATTTCCGGGAGCAGGGCGAAGCCAGCTGGCAGATCACGCTCCGAAAGCAGTAAGGCTGCGTGGGCGAGCTCTGTGGTCGGGTGCCCTGAGCTGGCTCTGCTACGTACTTCCCTGACTGGGGTGCCCTGAGAGGGACTCCCACGAGGCCGTGCTCCGTCCTAGGCTGAAGCGTAGAGGCGGCGGTCAGCCCGCTGCCGACCAAAGCTTCAGGGAAGGAGCGCTTCATGCGCGGTGTGATCATGCATGCCCCCGGTGACGTCCGGGTGGAGGAACGGGAGAACCCGAGGATCCAAGAGCCCACCGATGCGGTGATCAGGATTGTGGCCGCCTGCGTGTGCGGTTCCGATCTGTGGCCGTACCGGGGAGCGGACACCCCGGATCAGCAGGCGATGGGGCATGAATACGTCGGCGTCGTCGAGCAGATCGGGGACGCCGTCGTGACAGTGGTGCCAGGCGATTTCGTCGTCGGCTCCTTCGTCATCTCGGACAATACCTGCGCGATCTGCGCGGCGGGGTATCAGTCGCGCTGCGTCGAGGCGATCTTCGTCGACGGTGAGATCGGGACCCAGGCCGAGTACGCGCGCATTCCCCATGCAGACGGCACACTGGTGGCTACGCCGGGCCAGCCGGATGAGGACCTCATCCCTTCTCTGCTCGCGGCGTCGGACGTGCTGGGCACCGGATGGTTCGCAGCCGTAGCGGCCGAGGTCGGTCCAGGGAAGTCAGTGGCGGTCGTCGGCGACGGCGCCGTCGGGCTCATGGGGGTCCTCGCCGCGAAGCAGCTCGGAGCGCAGAAGATCATCGCGATGAGCCGGCACGCCGATCGGCAGGAGCTGGCTCGCGATTTCGGCGCGAGCGATATCGTCGTCGAGCGCGGTGACCAGGGTGTGGAGAGGATCAAGGAGCTCACTGACGGGCTCGGCGCCGACTGCGTGATCGAGGCGGTGGGCTCGCAGGAATCGATGATGCAGGCGATCCGGTCGACGCGTCCCGGAGGTCACGTCGGCTATGTGGGTGTTTCGCACGACGTCGAGCTGCCAGGCGGGGAGCTGTTCTTCGGCCTTGTCCACTTGCACGGCGGCCCCGCTCCCGTACGCCGATTCCTGCCCGAGCTGATCCAGCTGATCTGGGACCGGACGATCGATCCCGGAAAGGTCTTCGACAGGACCCTGCCGTTGGAACAGGCTGCCGAAGCGTATGCGGCGATGGACTCCCGGGAGTCCGTGAAAGTGCTGCTGAAGCCATGATGAGCCGCGATGCTGAGAGCCCCGGTGGTGGCCGTGAGACCGCGAGCCAGGCAGCGTCCGCCACGCAGCAGCTGAGCGACCTGCTCGATGCTCTGAACGCAGGGACGACGATCCCCGGCGACTCACCCTTGCACCAGGCGATGCACCGGGTCAGTCAGGAGGCCCTGCGGATCACCGGTGAGCTCAACGGCGGATACCACGAGCCGGGCCGGGTCCGGGAGCTGCTGGCAGAGCTCATCGGCAGTCCGGTGGATGAGTCGGTGACGGTCTTCCCGCCGTTCCGCTCCGATTTCGGGAAGAACATCGTGCTGGGGAAGCGGGTCTTCATCAACTCCGGCTGCGTCTTCCAGGACCAGGGCGGGGTGAGCATCGGCGATGACAGTCTGATCGGGCACAACACGGTGCTGGCGACGCTGAATCACGATCTGCGGCCCGAGCGTCGTGCCGATATGCATCCGGCGCCTATCGTGATCGGCCGTCAGGTCTGGGTCGGTTCCAACGTGACAGTGCTGCCCGGCGTGACCATCGGCGACGGTGCTGTGGTGGCCGCCGCCTCAGTGGTCACCCGGGACGTGCCGCCGCGGACGGTGGTGCTCGGCTCGCCAGCGCACGCCGTGCGGAGCGTCTGCCAGGAGCCGCAGCAGAGCTGAGCCGGGGGCGGCATGCGGCAGCGCGCCCCCAGCTCACCGGCCCGTTTCAGCCTTCGGGCTGGGCCGCTCGCTGCACTGCGTCGGCGACTGCGGGCGCGACTCGCGGATCCAGCGGGCTCGGCACGATGTAGTCGGCACGCAGGTCATCGCCCACGAGCTCGGCGATGGCCTCGGCAGCGGCCAGTTTCATCTGCGCACCGATCCGCCGCGCGCCGGCGTCGAGCGCTCCCCGGAAGATCCCCGGGAAGGCCAGCACGTTGTTGATCTGGTTCGGATAGTCGCTGCGTCCGGTGGCGACGACGGCGGCAGTGCGCGCGGCCACGTCAGGGTGCACTTCCGGATCGGGATTGGACAGGGCGAAGACGATGCCGCCCGCATTCATCGAGGCGATGTCTGCCTCCGGGACTTTCGCGGAGGAGACGCCGATGAACACGTCAGCGCCGTCGAGCGCCTCCGCCGTGCCGCCGGTGACGCCACGGGGGTTCGTCTTGCCCGCGTACTCGGTCTTGTACGTGCTCAGATCATCCCGGTCGCGGTGGATGATGCCACGGGAATCGGTCAGCACGATATCGGTCACTCCGGCGCTGAGCAGGATCTCAGCCACGGCGATCCCGGCGGCCCCGGCCCCGGTGATGACCACGCGCAGCGAACTCAGCGCCTTGCCGGTCAGCTTGGCGGCGTTGGTCAGCGCCGCCAGCACGACGACGGCAGTTCCGTGCTGATCGTCATGGAACACTGGGATGTCGAGCGCCTCGATCAAGCGCTGCTCGATCTCGAAGCAGCGCGGGGCGGAGATGTCCTCAAGGTTGACCGCCCCGAAGCTGGGGCTCATCCGGACGACGGTCTCCACGATCTCGTCGACGTCGTTGGTGTTGAGCACCAGCGGAATCGAGTTCAGCCCGCTGAAGCTCTTGAACAGCGCACATTTGCCTTCCATGACAGGCAGCGAGGCGCTGGGCCCGATGTCTCCCAGGCCCAGTACGGCGCTGCCGTCCGAGACGACGGCGACCAGCCGTGAGGCCCACGTATGTGTCTGGGCCATGTCGGGATCCTCCGCGATGGCGCGGCTGACCTGGGCCACTCCAGGTGTGTACGCCACGGAAAGATCGTGCTGGGTCTCGATCGGGCGGGACAGCTCCACGGAGAGCTTTCCTCCGGCGTGGGCGGAGAAGATCTCCTCGTTCGTCAGCTCCGTGTGCTGCGACGCAGCATGGGAGGCGGCGGAGGACGATTGATCATTCGTCGTCTGTGAAGTGGGAGTCATGGTGCGGATTCATCCTTATCGTCTTTGATAGGTGCGCATTGATAGGTGTGGTGAGGCAGCGCGGCGGAGGTAGGGCGGCGGAGGTCGCCGCATGCGTTCACGGGATGTCCTCGACTCAGCCTGCATATCCTGCCCGGTGAGGCAGGCAGGTCGGAAGGGTCTCCGCGCGGCCGGCGCGAGCTATGCGGGGTGGTGCGTGCTCACGCCATGGCTGCCTCTGTGGTGAATCTACCGTGGGGGTTCCGTCCCGAGCATTCACGACACAGTGGATCGTGCCATAGTAGACGATCAGGACCTCCTCCGCAGTCCTCTGGCGCAGTTTGTCCTGATGGGTCTATCCCGATACCATAGACAGTCGCATGGTGTGCTGTTTCCTGCGCGCGCGTGCCCCTTGAATCTGATGTGGCCTGACGGCTTCTTCTGATGACGAGCGGGTTGCCTTGGCGCAGGAGTGCAAGCATGACGTGCCGTAGAGCCTGGTTATTCAGTGCTTTGCATTTCGAGTTCCCTCGGGAGCTCACCACCGTCCGTGGCTCCTGCCCGTCAAGAGCCGCGCGAAGAGAAGGCACTTCGGTTGGATCTCACCCAGCCTGGTCCGTCCTCGTAAGTAACGGTGTCCGAGAGGCGCGCCCCGGCGCGTGTCTCATAACTGGTGGCGGGAATCAGCTCAAGGGCTATATGGGATCTGACGTGGGCCTCGAAGGCTCACGCCGGATCATGTATGCGCTCGCGGGCACCGCCCGTATATATACGTACTTATGTTGGAGGAGTGATCATGGCAGCACGTTGCCAGGTAACCGGAGTGGGGCCGCAATTCGGCAACCAAATCTCCCACTCGCACCGTCGCACCAAGCGCCGGTTCGACCCGAATATCCAGAAGAAGCGCTACTGGGTTCCCTCGTTGGGCCGCACGGTGACGCTGACGTTGTCCGCCAAGGGCATCAAGACCATCGACGTGCGCGGTATCGAATCCGTCGTCGCCGAGCTGATCGAGAAGGGTGAGAAGCTCTAATGGCCAAGGACAAGGACGTACGTCCCATCATCAAGCTGAAGTCGACAGCTGGCACCGGGTTCACCTACGTGACTCGTAAGAACCGCCGCAACAACCCCGACCGCATCGTGCTGAAGAAGTACGACCCGGTCGTCCGCAAGCATGTCGATTTCCGAGAGGAGCGCTGATCATGGCTAAGAAGTCGAAGATCGCGAAGAACGAAGAGCGCAAGGTCGTGGTCGAGCGCTATGCAGAGAAGCGTGCCCAGCTGAAGAAGACGCTGGTCAACCCGAACGCAAGCGATGAAGAGCGCGAGGCGGCTCGCGTCGGACTGCAGAAGCTCCCCCGGGACGCTTCGCCGATCCGCGTGCGCAACCGCGACTCGATCGATGGACGCCCTCGCGGCACGTTCCAGAAGTTCGGGATCTCCCGTATTCGCTTCCGCGATATGGCTCACCGCGGTGAGCTTCCCGGTATCACCAAGTCATCCTGGTGATGCCAAGGTCAGCCTGAGTGCTGACCCTGCACGGCTGACAAGGCGGGGCTGCTTTCCCTTTTGCGGGAAGCAGCCCCGCCTTTCGCATATGCATTACCACTTGCGGAATCTCACGGAAAATC
>DXGD01000108.1 GCA_019114115.1 Candidatus Nesterenkonia stercoripullorum | reverse complement strand
CACCACCTCGTGGCCAATGCCCCGGAGGAGGAGTTCGCGCAGATCCAAGCCGCTGAGAGCCAACTGCACTGAGTCCGGCACCGGCCTGGTCTGACAGCCTGGCTCTCCGCTCGACTACCGAATCTGACCATCGAATCCGACACCACGGACCCCGGCACCACGACCCCGGCACCACGACCCCGACACGCGCCCCGCACTCTACGCGTCAGGAGCATTGCATGAATCGACCATCTGGCCCTGCAGACCGCGCCGAGAATGACACGGCACCCTCACCACCCGCCCCTGAGGATCCCGGCAGGCCTGCTCTGAACCGGCTCGTCTCGGCGGGTTCCAACCAGGCACCCGTGCTGACACTGGAGGAACTGCGCGCACTGGTCGACACCGGCGAGATCGATACCGTCGTGGTCGCGGCCACCGACATCCAGGGGAGGCTTCAGGGCAAGCGACTCGGGGCGCGATTCTTCCTGGAGGAGGCCCTCCAGCACGGAACGGAGGGCTGTGACTACCTGCTCGCTGTGGACGTGGAGATGACCACGGTCTCAGGCTACGAGATGTCATCATGGACCACCGGTTACGGTGACATCGTTTTCGTTCCGGACCTCGGCACCCTCCGACACATCCCTTGGCAGCCGGGAACAGCCTTGGTCATCTGCGATCTGCAGTGGCCGGACGGCCGGGACGTGGTCGCATCACCGCGGCAGATCCTGGCAGCCCAGATGGCCCGCCTTGAGGCTCTCGGGCTGGAGGCGTTCGCCGGCACTGAGCTGGAGTTCATCACCTTTGACACAGGATATGAGGAGGCCCAGCTGGCCGACTACCGAGACCTGCGCCCCTCCAACCTCTTCAACGTGGACTATTCGCTGCTGGGCACTGCCCGCGTCGAGCCGCTGTTGCGGGAGATCCGCAACGCGATGGCAGGGGCCGGGATGTACGTCGAAGGGTCCAAAGGCGAGTGCAACTTCGGCCAGCATGAGATCACCTTCCGCTACGACGATGCGATGACCACCTGCGACAACCACTCGCTCTACAAGAACGGCGCCAAGGAGATCGCGGCCCAGCACGGCAAGTCGATCACCTTCATGGCCAAGTACAACCAGCTGGAGGGCAGCTCCTGCCATATCCACATGAGCCTGCGCAGCGCTGAGGGCGACTTCGTCCTCCCCGGCGAGCGAGAGCATGGATTCTCGACCCTGATGGAACACTTCATCGCAGGTCAGCTCGCTTGTCTGGATGACTTCACGTATTTCTTCGCGCCGAACATCAACTCGTATAAGCGCTTCGTGGAGGGCTCCTTCGCGCCGACGTCGCTGACGTGGGGGACTGACAACCGAACCTGTGCGCTGCGCGTGGTGGGGCACGGTCCGTCGCTGCGGGTGGAGATGCGGGTGGGAGGCGCCGACCTGAACCCCTATCTCGCGACAGCGGCTCTCATCGCGGCAGGTCTGCACGGTATCGAGAACAAGCTGCCCATGCCGGAGATCACCAGGGGCAACGCCTACGACGCCGGAGCCCGCAGCCTGCCCACGAACTTGCGCGCCGCGCGTGACCTGCTCAGCGCATCACAGCTGGCCAAGGACGCATTCGGTGCGGACGTGGTGCGGCACTACGTCAATTCCGCCGACGTCGAGCTTGCCGCCTTCGAATCCGCTGTCACCGATTGGGAGCGCCGTCGTGGCTTCGAGCGTCTCTGAGGGCAGCGGTGCCCCCGACCCCGCGGGATACGTGCCAGCCCGGCGCCCGCTGATCGGGCTGACCACCTACCTCCAGAAGGCGGCGTGGGGGGTGTGGGACACTGAGGCCGCTGTTCTGCCCGCCGAGTATGTGCGCATGGTCGTGGAGGCGGGCGGGGTCCCGGTGCTGCTTCCCCCGCACGGGACTGACGCGGCGATGCTCGACGCCGTGGACGGGCTCATGCTGACAGGCGGGGCCGACGTCGGCCCTGACCGGTACAATCAGTCGCGCCACTCCGCCACGCGCGACCAGCCCTGGCGCGATGATCATGAGCTCTTCCTGCTGGGGAGAGCTCGGCAGCGAGGGATTCCGGTGCTCGGGGTATGCCGTGGCCTGCAGGTCATCAATGTGTCCTGCGGCGGCACGCTGCATCAGCACCTTCCCGAGGTCCTCGGGCATACCGAGCGGCAGCCTGGTCCGGGGGTCTACGGCCAGATGAGGGCGCGGACGACCGCCGGGTCCCGCATCGCCGCCGCCGTCGGCGCGGAGCTGACCGCCCCCTGCTACCACCACCAGGCGGTTGACCAGGTGGGTCAGGGGCTCGAGGTCACCGCCGTCGCTGAGGACGGTACCGTGGAGGCGCTGGAGTCAGCGCCTGGCGGGCCGTGGATGCTGGCCGTGCAGTGGCATCCTGAGCACAATCCGGCGGATATGCGCGTGGTCGCTGAGCTGGTTCGTGCGGCGGAGCAGCATGCCGGTTCCGCATCCTCCGGGGCCTCATCGCACACCGACCCCTAGGCAGTCTCCGGCACCGCTCCGGACTCTGCACCTGCCGCCCATAGACACTACGACGAAAGGACATACCAGGTGACTGTCAGCACCATCCTGAATCCTGCCACCGAGGTCCCGATCGCCGAGATCCCTGCCACTGATGAGGCCGGGGTCGACGCTGCCATCCAGAAAGCCGCGACGGCGTTCGAGAGCTGGCGCGCCGTCGCCCCTGGGGACCGCGCCCGGATCATGCGTCGCTTCGCCGCCGTCCTCGACGACCACCAGGAGGAGCTGGCCTGGCTCGAAGTGGCCAACGCCGGTCACACGATAGGTAATGCCAGGTGGGAGGCGGGCAATGTCCGCGACGTCGTCGAGTACTACGCGGGGGCGCCTGAGCGGCTCTTCGGGAGGCAGATCCCGGTGCCCGGCGGTGTGGATATCACCTTCCGCGAACCGCTGGGCGTGGTGGGGGTGATCGTTCCGTGGAACTTCCCGATGCCCATCGCGGGATGGGGGTTCGCTCCCGCTCTGGCGGCCGGCAACACTGTAGTGCTCAAACCGGCTGAGCTGACACCGCTGACGGCGTTGCGCATCGGAGAGCTCGCGCTGGAGGCGGGTCTGCCCGAGGGCGTGCTCACGGTGGTGCCTGGCAAGGGTTCCGTGGTGGGTCAGCGCTTCGTCACCCACCCGGCCGTGCGCAAAGTGGTCTTCACCGGATCCACGGAGGTGGGCAAGGGGATCATGCGCGGTTGCGCCGACCAGGTCAAGAACCTGACGCTTGAGCTGGGCGGGAAGAACGCCAATATCGTCTTCGCGGATGCCGACCTGGAGAAGGCTGCTGCGGCAGCCCCAGGCGGGGTGTTCGACAACTCGGGCCAGGACTGCTGCTCCCGTTCCCGGCTGCTGGTCCAGTCCAGCATCTACGACGATTTCATGGCTCAGCTGGAGGACGCCGTGCAGTCCTTCACCGTGGCTGACCCCGGCAGCGACAGCGCCGAGATGGGCCCGCTGATATCGTCGGACCACCGCGATGCAGTGGCCGCCTACGTGGCCGCCGGTGAGGTGGCATTCACCGGCTCCGCTCCAGATGGTCCCGGCTTTTGGTTCCCGCCCACGGTGATCACGCCCAGCTCGATCTCCGCGCGGGACTTCCGCGAGGAGATCTTCGGGCCGGTCCTTTCCGTGGTCCGCTTCGAGACCGAGGAGGAAGCCGTCCGGATCGCCAACGACACAGCCTACGGCCTCTCCGGGTCTGTGTTCACCGAGAATCTGGACCGCGCCATGCGGGTCTCCCGCGCCGTGGAGGCGGGAAACATCTCGGTGAACTCCCACGCCTCCGTCCGGTACTGGACGCCGTTCGGCGGATACAAGCAGTCCGGACTCGGACGGGAGCTCGGCCCGGACGCCGTCGCTGCTTTTACGGAGGAGAAGAACGTCTTCCTCGCCACCAGCGAGTAGGACGCAGGCGTCCCGCCACCCCTGCATTGTGATAAGCCCATAACCCCATGGACAAGGAGAACAGATGGCTGCGAAGAGCGTCGTCTCACATCGATTCGATGACAAGACCTGCGTGATCACTGGCGGCGCCTCCGGGCTCGGCTCGGCGACTGCCCGGCGGCTGGCTGCTGAAGGCGCGCATGTCGTGATCGGCGACCTCGATCAGGCCCGGGGTGAGGAGATCGCCCGGGAGCTGGGAGGATTGTTCGTCTCGGTCGACGTCGCCGATGAGGGGCAGGTGAAGAACCTGTTCGACCAGGCGAAGGCCACCTACGGAAGCGTCGACGTCGCCTTCAACAATGCGGGGATCAGCCCGCCTGAGGACGCCTCCATCCTGGACACCGATATGGAGGCTTGGCAGCGGGTTCAGACGATCAATCTGACCTCGGTCTACCTGTGCAGCAAGTACGCGCTGCAGCACATGGTGGAGCAGCAGTCCGGGTCGATCATCAACACGGCGTCGTTCGTGGCCCTCATGGGTGCGGCCACATCGCAGATCTCGTACTCCGCGTCCAAGGGCGGGGTGCTCTCGATGAGCCGGGAGCTGGGCGTGCAGTTCGCCAAAGACGGCGTGCGAGTCAATGCGCTGTGCCCGGGCCCGGTCAACACGCCGTTGCTGAAGGAGCTCTTCGCGGCCGATCCGGTCCAGGCGCAACGCCGGCTGGTCCACGTGCCGGGGGGACGTTTCGCGGAGCCTGAGGAGATCGCGGCCGCTGTGGCGTTTCTCGCCAGCGACGACGCCTCGTTCGTCAACGCGACCGCCTTCACCGTCGACGGCGGGATCAGCGCGGCCTACGTCACGCCGGAGTGAGATCGGTGCCTGAGATTCCCGGAGAGTCAGACCCTGACGGATGGGCCCCCGGGCCGAGCTGTGCAGCGTCGGACTCTGCCGGGCCGGCGTCGGCCGTCCCGGGGGTTCGGCTCGCGGTGATCGAGCACGAGTCCGGCACTGACGCGCGGCGCTTCGGTCACTGGCTCAGGGAAGCAGGCGCCGAGCTGCGCGTGTTCAGGCCCTATGCTCGCGCGTCTGAGGGTCAGCTGCCCCTGCCCGGCGAGTTCGATGGCCTGGTCGTCCTAGGTGGCTCCATGGGGCCTGCCGATGACGCCGAGCATCCGTGGCTGCCCGGCACGCGGGAGCTGCTGCGCACCTCCGTCGGGGGCCAGTTCCCTGCCCTGGCGATCTGCCTCGGCGGGGAACTGCTGGCGCAGGCCACCGGCGGTCAGATCGAACAGTGCGCGACTGCGCAGATCGGCCTGTCCACTGTGCGTACCCGCTCCGAGGGCAGTGCCGATCCGGTATTCGGCGGTCTTCCCGAGCGGTTCCCCGCCTATCTCTGGCACAGCCTCCAGATGACGCTTCCGCCGCACGCGGTCCACTTGGTCGATGGCACTGGCGCACCCGTCCAGGCGTTCCGGCTGGGAGAGGCATGGGGGACGCAGTTCCACCCCGAGTCGACCGGGGAGCAGCTGGGTGCCTGGGGTGCGGCCGCCGGCATCACCCACGCGCCCGACGGGCGGACTCTCGACGACGTCGTCGTTGCGGCTACCGCCGCCGAGCCCCAGGTCGCGTCGGTGATGGCACCGCTGGCGCACCGATTCGTCGCCTATGTCCGCAGGTTCGCCGCGAGCACCGCGGGCCCCAGATGACGGAACGCAACAGGCCTGCTCCGGCAGACAGCACCCACGCGTAGAATGCCGGGCATGGACTCGAAGACCACAGCCCGGGCGTCCCGGGCCGTGGATGTCCGTGGCGCGGGGCCACGCCCGGCAGATACGACGAAGGAGATGTCCCATGCCCGAGAGCTTGCCGCAGCTGCCGCCTGAGCGGCTGGACCATATCGTGGTCACCACTGATGACCTCGACGCCGGTCTCGCCCTCATCGAGGAGTCCACCGGTGTGAGGCTTGAACCCGGGGGAGTTCACCCCGATTTCGGCACCCGGAACTACCTGGCGACCTTCGGGCCCACCGCCTATCTGGAGCTGATCGGCGTCGACGAGGAGAACACAGAGTTCAGCGGCACACGCCCCTTCCGCATAGACACAGCCACCACCACCTCCACAGCGACCTGGGCGATCACCTGCGAGGATCTCGAGGCCACCGTCGCGGCTGCCCGCGACGCCGGACTGGAACCAGGCGACCCGGAGCCGAAGAGCCGCCGCCGACCGGACGGTTCACTGCTGGAATGGCGGCTCACCAGGAACCTCCCCGAGCCCACCGGCGTCGTGCCGTTTCTGCTGGACTGGCAAGGAGCGACGACGCCCGCGCAGACCACCGAGGCGACGCTGGAGCTCGTCGCGTTCCACGCCTGGCACCTGGAACCGCAGAGGATCCGTCCAGTTCTCCAGGCATACGGCACTGATCTGATCGTGGAGCCCGGCGAGCCGGGGCTGCGCGTGACCGTCGAAGGACCTGCAGGGCGCATCACGCTCTGAGGAGCTGGAGAGTGCGGAGCCCTGAGCTCAGCGGCGCCGCGCCGGGACCTCCGGCTCGCCGAGCGAGAGCATCAGCCGGTTAGCCCAGTTGAAGAACGCGGCACCGTTGATGGCGTCGATGATCTCCGCATCCTCGCAGTCGGTGTCACGCAGCGCCTCGATGTGCCGCGCGCTGAACTCCGAGGGCGCTGTGGTGAGCGCCGCCGCAGCAGAGACCACCGCATTCCACCGCGGGCCGAGATCGGCCTCCACTCCTTCGTCGAGGAGGCGCTGCACATCGTGGCCGCGCCCGGACTCCGCCGTGGCCCGGGAGGTGTGCACGGAGGCACAGTAGACGCACCCGTTGAGCCGCGACGCCGCAGAGGCCGCTATCTCACGGTCGGCACGCGGGAGGCCGCCGTCGGTATTGTAGAAGATGTCCTTGTCAGTGAGTGTGCGGGCCTCCAGAGCGTCAGCATTGCGCACCAGCAGCCGGAAGTACGGGCTCTGGATTCGGAATTCGTCGATGAGCGCGGACCGTTGCGCCGCATTGAGATTCTTCTGAGACACCGGCGTCAGCCATGGCACCCAGCCCAGGCCCTCCTGGGTGAACCCCTGCGGGCGATGGAGGTCGGGGTGTTCGTGCACCTGAGAGTCTGGCGTCGCGTCGTCGTCGGCTCCTGAGCCGGCGGTGTCCACACCGCCGGCGGTCGCATCAGGGGTGGTGGTCCCTGCCGCTGAAGCGTCCTCGGCGTCCTGGTCCTCCTCCGGTGTGGGGTGCCCGGCGAGTGCGCGCAGCCCGTCCACCACGCGGATCTGGAAGGCCAGAAACGAGATGAGCTGGCTGATGGTGACGATATCATCGGCGCTCCAGCCAGCCGACTCCAGCCGGCGCAGGTGGCGGGGCCGCGCGTCCCGGGGATGCAGGCTCAGCAGGTGGGTATGCTCCAGCGCGGCGGCCAGCCGGGACGGAAGCCCAGCAGGTACCGACGAATCGTCGTAGCGCACGGACGGGCCCGGTGCGGACTCGTGCTCATGCCATGGTTCACGGTAGACGCCGTAGGGTCCGCGCTGCCGGTCGCGCTGGGCGGCCTGAGTCACTGCTGAGGCGAGGCGTTCGCCGTCGTCGCCGGCTTCTTCGGCGAGCAGCTCGCGGTAGAAATCCGCTGCCGGGGATCCGCTGGCCTGCAGCGCGACGGAGTACGCCGCGATTGCGTACCGTTCCAGCAGGCTGACTCCGGCGGGGTCGGCAGGTTCCAGCAGCACGGTGAAACTGCGCTGAGCGTTCTCCCGTGCTTGCGGGCGAAGATCTCGTACTGCTGCCAGCTCAGATCCGGCCTCGATGCCGGCGAGGGTGTCGATGATGTCCGTCATGGTGGCGTACTCCTTATCGGGCGTCTCGGGCGATCCAGCGAGTCGTTCCATTGTCCTCTATCGGTTGCCGCAGGTCAGGGGGCAAGCTCCCAGCCCAGCTGCGGGGCCACTGCCGTGGCGATGAGTTCGATCGACCGCAGCGTGAGCTCGTGGCCCGGGTCGATCGAATGCGCCTGGAAGCTGACATCGCTGGATCGGGCCGCTGCTTCATCGCGGCTGAGCTGCTCGGCGACCTCCTCGGGGGTCCCGAAGTAGCTGTTGGTGATGCGCAGCAGCTCGCGATCGGAGTAGCCCGAAGGGTCGACGCCGTAGTTCTTCGCGGCAAGTGCTGCGACACGTTCACGCGCAGTGGCCGCCACGCGCTGCCGGTTCTCCTCGTCCACCACCACCAGCGTCCGAGAGGACAGGATCCGCGGTTCGACGTGCTCAGGCAGGTTCTCCAGGTATGCCTCGACGATAGGGCGTTGCGAGGCGTTGAGGGAGACGTCGACGTCGCCGGGCTGGATGCGGGAGAGCATCAGGCCATCGCCGGCCAGCGCTGCGCGGGTAGCGCCCCGATCGGAGAAAGTGGCCTGCCACAGCCGATCGTCGAGAGCGCGGATTGGGGCGCCCACTCCCGAAGCTTGCACCCCCAGCGGCTGCAGGGTCAGGCCGGACTCGCCCTGCGGCTCACCGCGCAGAGCGCTGCGCAGGACGGGGAGCTTCTCCGCGAAGAGGTCCTTGGGATCCTGACCGGCGTAACCGAAAGCCTCTAGCGCCTGCGGCGAGGCACCCGGCGCGACCCCGAGTTCGAGACGTCCGCCGCTGAGCTGGTCCACCACCGCGGCGTCCTCTGCGACCCGGAGCGGATTCTCATGCGGCAAGGTCACCACGGCGGTGCCCAGGCGGATCCGCGACGTCGTGGCTGCGGCGGCGCCCAGCAGCGGCCAAGGGGAGGGCAGGCCTCCCTCCGCGGCGTTGAAGTGGTGCTGGGCTACCCAGGCCGTGGCGAAGCCATGGCGCTCGGCATGGCGGATCTGTTCAAGGGCGAAGCGGTATCTCTCCGCGGGGCCGCTGTCTTCCAGCAGCCGGGTGAAGAATCCGATGCGAGGTGCCATGGAAGGAAGAGATCCTCTCGTCGACAAGGAGGTCAGAAGGTCAGTGAGTCGGGGGCCAGTGGGTCAGGCGGTCGGTCTGTCAGGCAGTCAATCAGTCAGGAAGCCAAAGCAGCGGCACCGGGGATGGCCCCCAGCAGCGCGCGAGTGTATCCGTGCTCGGGTGTGGTGAATACGTCGTCCACAGTGCCTGCCTCCACCTGGCGTCCGGCGGAGAGCACGGAGACCGTGTCCGCGATCTGCCGCACCACGGCCAGATCGTGGGAGATGAACACGTAGGTCAGCCCCAGCTCCTGCTGCAGTCGTTCCAGCAGTCGCAGGATCTGCGCCTGGACCGTGACGTCGAGCGCCGAGACCGCCTCATCGAGGACGATCAGCTCCGGATCGAGGATCAGGGCACGCGCGATGGCGACCCGCTGCCGCTGCCCGCCGGAGAGCTCGCGAGGGAGACGCTGGACCGTCTCGGGACCCAGGGCGACGTGCTCGAGCTCTTCGATCGCCCGCCGTCGTCGTTCGCGGCGGTCCTTGACCCCGAAATTGCGCAGCGGCTCAGCGACGATCTCGCCGACGCTCTGCCTCGGATCCAGGGACCCGTACGGGTTCTGATACACCAGCTGCACGCGGCGCCGGAATGCGCGGTCTCGACGCGCAGTGGCGGTCGCGACGCCGTCGATCTCCGCGGTGCCGCGGCCGGGGGTGAGGAATCCTGAGAGGATCCTGCCGACCGTGGTCTTCCCTGACCCGGATTCACCGACCAGGGCGTGGGTCGACCCGCGGGCGACCGAGAAGTCGACCGCGGACACCGCCTCGAAGGCTTCGCTGCCGGAGCCGTAGGTGTGGGTCAGCCCGCGCACGCGCACGAAGTCCGGATCGGGCTGGACCTGCGGGGCCGGCCGGCGTTCCGGAGCCTGCCACAGGGAGGGAGCGTCGCTGAGCAGCCTGCGTGTGTAGTCGTGCGAGGGGGCGCCCAGCACATCAGTGGCACGTCCGCGCTCCTGCACGGTGCCATCGCGCAGCACTAGGAGGGAGTCGGCGCGTTCAGCGGCGACGGCCAGATCGTGGGTGATGAAGAGGACCCCGGCGCCGAGTTGGCCGCGCAGCTCATCGATCAGGTCGAGGATCCTGCGCTGCACGGTCACGTCCAAGGCAGAGGTGGGCTCGTCGGCGATGATCAGCTCCGGCTCACAGGCGATGGCGG
>DXGD01000007.1 GCA_019114115.1 Candidatus Nesterenkonia stercoripullorum | reverse complement strand
GCCACGAGCTTCGTGACCCAGTACCTGACCGCGGCACGAGGCCAAGAGGATCAGGTGACCGCGATGCTCGCCCAGGGGGCCGGCCGGCGGCTGAGCCTGCCGGAGAAGCCGTCCCCGATCGGAGCCGCGACGCCCGGCGAAGCGGTGCAGACCTCCGACGGAAGCTGGGTCGTCACCGTCGCGGTCGACCAGCCCAGCGAGAGCGGCGCCGCCATCCGCCGCTACTGGCAGGTGCCGGTGCTCACCGACGCGGCAGGCGGCATCGCCGCGGCCGGGCTGCCGTCCCTCGTTGCCGCTCCGACGGCCGGAGATCTCGAGGTCGACCAGGGCGATGCCATCAACGACTCCGCTGTGCAGGACACCGTCACGGCCTTCATGCAGGCGTACCTCACCGGGCAGGGAGAAGTCGCCCCTCTGACGGCTCCCGAGTCGTCGCTGAGCGCCGTGCAGCCCACACCGTTCCAGGAGCTGTCGATCTCCTCGCTCACCACGACCCAGGAGCTCCCCGAAGAGCCCGCCGAGGGAGACCTCCTGCGAGCACAGATCTCCGTCACTGCGACCGCAGCTGACGGTGGCAGCGCCCGTCTCGACTACACGGTCGAGCTGCGCTACCGCGATCGCTGGGAAGTCGCCGCGATCAACCCCACCACCGCAGGTCCCACCACCACCACAGGAGAGCAGTCATGAACGACCTCATCATCCAGGCCGCCGGCGTCATCCAGACGGACGGGACGCTCCAGGCCGCCGGATTCTTCGACCAGATCGAGTCCCTCTTCAGCAGTGGAGCTGACACCGCCAAGATGGTGTTCGGCTCCGGGTTCATCATCGCCGCAGCGATCCAGTGGGTCAGGAACAAGTTCTCCATCGCGAGCGGCATCGCTGGCATCTTCCTCGCCATCATCGGCGGCGCGATCATCTCGCAGATGGACGTGTTCCAGCAGTCCGCCGAGGACACGATCCCCGATGCGGCACCGGTCGTGAACGAGTCCACGCTCCTGGAGGCCCAGCCCCAGCTCGAGGACCCGATCGTGCTCACCGTCGACGACCTGGGCTACGCCGCCTGATCCGCCATGAACGAGCAGCCGCAGGTCGTCGTCAGGTTCTACACCCTGGCCAGGAAGATCCCCTTCCTGCTGGGGAAACTCGGCGACTGGGTGCTGCCCGGGGGCCCCTACACCCTGGCCCAGGGCGGCGCCTTCATCGGGGTCGCCTTCATCGGACAGAAGACCATGCCGTTCTGGGCCACGAACATGGCCCCGATCGTCGCCTGGATCCCGGTGCTCATCCTCGCCGCCGCCAGCGCACTCGCTGCGGGGCACATCCCCCTCAAGGGCAGGAACCCGCTGATGATCCTCTGGGGCGTCATCGGCTACACCGACGCACCGGCATGGGGACGACAGGCCGGCAACACCGTCGCCCTCAAGAGGACTCGCACGGTGAGACACCGCAGTACCTCACCCACATGGCGACCGGCTCCGTCGGATCCCGCCGAGGAGCCTCTCGACGAGGTCGAGGCCCCCGAGGATCTCGCCAGCGTCGTCCTCGAGCCCGCGGTCGCGGCAACGCCAGGGTCCGGCTCGGCCGTAGATGCACGGCCAAACGGCGTCCCCTCTCCTCACCAGCTCAACGAGGTGCAGCAGCTCCTTGCTGCATCGGCACAACGGAGGTAGCCATGCTCCACCCCGCTTCGATTCGCGCAGGGCATCTGATGTGGACCCGCCAGGGCACCTGCTGGGCCATCTGGCAGCTCGAGGGCATGTCCTACGGGATGCGCCCGGTCAAGGAGAAGGCAGCCGCGCGTGCGGCTCACCAGGCGATGTTCCGCGTCCTCACGGGCGAGTCGATGCTCCTGAGCGTCGTCGTCGCCCAGGATCCCGTGAGCATCGTGCAGCGCATGATCGAGGATGTCGACCTCGAGGAGCGCGAGGCGTGGGCCGAGGAGGCCGAAGCCCGGCTCGACGACCTCGAGGGAACACAGGCCGGGGACCGTCTCTACTTCCTGTGCGTGCCGCTGCCCAACTCCGGGATCCGCAAGCTCACCGTACCCGCGAAGGCAGCGACCCAGAACGTGAAGGCGCACCTGGGGCTCCCCCACTACGGAGTCACCCAGCAGGAGATCACGTACCGCATGGGGCAGGCCTCCCGCGTCGAGGCGATGATCCCCAAGACGTTCTCCTCGCGGCGCTCGAGCGTCGCGCAGCAGGTGTGGCTGGACTACCACCTCCAGTACCGCGGCATCGACGCCACCGCGTTCACTCACGAGGACTTCGAGAGCCTGGTGCCAGCTCGCCACATCGGTGAGCCCGTCATCGACGAGGGCGGAAAGTCGGACGAGCAGACCAAGGCGTCCAAGCTCAACCCCTTCGCCCACCGGTACGTGAAGATCGGCGACGAGGAGATGTTCGCGCAGGACATGGCCTCCTACCAGTCCATGTTCGCGCTGACCGGGCTGCCCGCGGGAGGTCTCGCATGGCCGGGCTCGGAGATCCTCGGCGACATCGACTCCTACGTCCCCGGGGCTGACTGGGTCCTGCGGATGCGGTCGCGCTCCTCCGACGCCGCCAAGCGCGCGAACCGCACCGCCATGGCCAGGATCAACGACCAGCTGGACCAGCGCGCGAACGAAGTCGGCACGGGACAGCACGACCTGGACGCCGCCGTGGAGGCGCTCACCGCTCTCGACGAGACCCTCGCCCACGACCCCAACGAGGTCGAGATCCAGCCGGTGATCCTGTTCGCGGTCTGCTCGGACAGTGCCGAGGACGTCGTCCAGCGATCCCGTGAAGCCGTCAAGATCCTCCAGGACCAGGACTTCTCCGTGCGTCACCCCGCCGGCTACCAGGAGGACCTCTGGTGGAGCTTCGTGCCCGGCGCCGCCCTGACACCGAAGGTGAACGAGTTCGCCCAGATCACCACCTCCCGCGACCTCGCCGGGCTGGTGCCGATCACCGTCGCCAAACTCGGCGACGACAAGGGTGCCCTGCTCGCCGAGAACCAGACGTCGGGGCTGCTGTCGATGGTCCACCTCGATCTGCCCGGCATGCTCCGCCTGCGCGACAAGTCGGGCTGCATCGGCGTGACCGGAGATCTCGGCTCGGGGAAGTCCACCACCCTCAAGATCATCATCAAGGCGATCGTGGACTGCTGG
>DXGD01000107.1 GCA_019114115.1 Candidatus Nesterenkonia stercoripullorum | reverse complement strand
CGCCGCCCCTCCACCGTGAACTCCTCCGTGTACCGAAGCTGCCCATCGATCTGCTCGCGCGACGCGCAACGCAGACCGATCAGCCGCCCAAGGGACCCCAGGTACTCCATCAGGACCTCCTAGTCACGAACGGGGCGCGCTGCGCCTTGCCAGCGTCGACGACCGCGCCGTAGAGAGTGCGGCCATCGAGATTGAGAGCCACCGTCATGCCAGAAACCGCAGCCCGCATGTGAGCACCCATCGCCGAATAGTCGATCGGAGAAGACATGGACTGCGCCTGAACGGGGGCCATGTCCGGCACGTACCGCGCGGCCCCGACCGACCCGTCAGCCGCGCCACCCTCAGCGAGGTGGATCGTCTTCGCGCCGGCAAGTACCTGCGAGCGAATGTTGTGCAGCTTCGCGTGACCGCCAACAGCCCGGACCTCGCGTGCCGCCCAAACGTGCTCGTTGTGGGACAACTGCGCCGGGATCGAGTCGGACACTTCCGTGCCCGGACCGAACACGGGCCCACCACCGGCACGCATGGACCGCCCCATCGAAGTGCCGCGGAGGCTCCCACCGCCAGACACGGACACGCTGATCACTGCCGTGCGCCGCCGTGCAAGACGGTTCAACGTGCTCTCAGCCGAACCCGTCGCCGCCGACGCGCTCACAGTCGAAGACCGGTCCCGCGCCGTACGATTAATGTCCGACTCAGCTCGGCCCGTGTTCGCGTCAACACCGATCGTGCCCGTGGTCCCGTCAGCCTTCCGCTTCGCGGAATCCGTCGCTGCGTTCGCGCCCGACGGGTCACCTTCGATGTCGACCGTGCCCTCGCCGGCATTGATCTTCCCGATGACGACACCGAGCGCCTGCTCAGCAGGGACCGGCATGCCATCGATCGTGACCGTGCCATCCGACGAGTTGATGATCCCCATCAGAGTGGCGAGCGCCTGATCGCCAGGAACAGTGTTCCCGTTGATGTCGACCGTGCCGCCAGCATCATTGATCGCCGCCTGCAGGAGATTCACTTCCCACTGCGCCGGCTCGACATTCGCGTTCACCGGAATGTCGCTCGTGGGCATATCCCCAATCCTGGAACCGAAGACGTGCACTTCCTCCTCAGCCGGGGCCGTATCAGCCTCGACCGGGACGTTGGCCGGCGGCTGGTCCGACATGACCAGACCGTCGATCGTCTCCTTGGCAGGATCCGTGTCCGCGTCGACCGGGACCTGCGGCGGGTGATACCCGAGCTCGTCCCAGATCCCGTTCCACTTCTCGAGGGCTGCATCCGTGTCGAGCTCGATCTGAGTGGTGACCTTCTCCGGCGTGAGCCCCAGCTGGTCGACGTACCGCTCGGCTTCCTCCCGAGTGGCACCCATCTGCATGGCAGTGTCGATCAGGTCTTCCCGGGCCTGCGCCAGGAACGTCCCCGACTCATGCTTGGAATCGAACGATGCTGCCGTCGCGAGTGCCTGCTCGGCCAGGTCCAGCAGCGCACGCTTGTTCTCGTCTGCCGCCTCGGTCCCGTTCTCCCAGGCTCTTCCGTTCTCCTTGATCGCCTCGTCGACGTCGGACATCGCGTCCTTGTAGTCGAGCGCGCCACGCTCAGCGGCGATGAACTCATTCGCGAGATCCTGAATCGCCTTGAGCGCTTCCGAAGCCGCATCCGCCGCAGACTGGGTAGCCTCGGCCGCCCCCTCCATGCCTTCGGTGAATCCGGTGACAGCACCCGTCGTCTCGTCCACGACGGGAGTCAGTTCGCCCGTGGCGATCTTGAACAGGATCGCGCTGTCGGTAGCGTCGACGCCCATCATGTTCGCCATCGCCTGCAGCTCGTCCTTAAAGGCCGGCATGACCTCGAGGAGCTGATCGAACGTGGCGCCACCAGCCTGCGCCTCAGCCCAGATCGCCGCGAACGACTCCTGTGCCCGGGGCAGATCTGTCTGATACAGCAGACCCAGGGCCTCGCCGGTGGACGACAGGCGATCGATCAACAGATCCATGCCGCCTGCGGCGAATCCTGCCCGTACACCAAACTTGCCGATGGCGTCCTGGTCCGCGATCTTCTGGACTGCAGTGCCGAGACTGTCGAACTGCTCTGTGTTCAGCGCACCCGACTCGGCGAGGTCGCCGAGAAGCGCGTCATAGGCGCTCGTCGCATCAGCGGCCTGCAGCGTGCGGGACGCCATCTCCTCCATGCCAACATTGAGCGCCTCACGGTCGATCCCCTTGAGTGAATCCTCAACGGCACGCGCTCCCGAGATCAGAAGCGGCATCGCGGCCGCGGCGACACCGACAGCCAGACCAACCTTCCCGATCGTCGCAGCGGTCCCGCCCGTGGACGAGTTGAGCCGCTTGAAGGCGTCCCACGTGTCAGCGACACGGGGAGCGAGCATCAAGAAAGTGCCCGCCGCGAGCGCACCCGTACCCACGACAGCACCGAGACCAGCAGCGGCCTCATGCATCGGGCCAGGAAGATCCGCGAACCAGCCCGCCACGTCCGCCGCACCATCAGCCAGGTTCGCCAGGACGGGCAGAACCGATCCGCCAATGCTGATCCCCATATCGACCAGCGCGTTCTTCGCGATGGCAATCCGGGACTCGGCAGTCTCGTAGCGCTTCGAGGCCTCCTCGATCAGAGCAGTGCCCCTATCGAACTCGGCGTTGCCCATCT
>DXGD01000106.1 GCA_019114115.1 Candidatus Nesterenkonia stercoripullorum | reverse complement strand
CAACGCCGTCGATCCCAACCCCGGTCATCAGGCACTGGCCCGCTGGCAAAGTCATCTGGGTGCGCTGGAGCTCGGCCGCGAGGCTGTCGATCCAGGCAGCTGGCTCGCCGTGTCCACCCAGAACGTGGACGACTTGCATGAGCGCGCTGGTGCACAGGTGATGGCACACCTGCACGGGTCGATCGTGAAGCATCTGTGCACCCAGTGCGGGGAGCCCGCCGTGCTGCCTGAGCCGGGGTACGACGGCTTCACGGCACCACCGGGGGCTGAGCCGCCGCCGGAGTGCGAACACTGCGGCAGTGGCGTGCTGCGGCCGGGCATCGTGCTCTTCGGAGAGATGCTGCCCACTGCCGAGTTCGAGGCGACGTCGGCCGCCGTGCGGGCTTCCGACCTGGTCGTCGTCGTGGGCACCTCGGGCATCGTGTATCCGGCCGCCGGGCTGCCGCTGGCGGCGCTGGAACGAGGCACGCCCCTGGTGGAGATCAACCCCGAGCCGACTGAGCTCAGCGACGCGATGGACTTCCGCCTCCGCCATCCCAGCGGCGAGGCGCTGCCTGCGCTCGTGGACGCCGTCGTCGCTAGAATGGCGTCATGATCTGGCTTTACCTCGTGGCGGTGGCGCTGCTCGGCGCCGTCGTCGTCGTGTTGACCGGGCGCGGGCCAGTGGCCGCCCCGCCCGCCGAAGAGCTGCCGGCAGGTCCCGGCAGCGCCGTGTTCGACAGGCTCGCCGAGTCACGGCCGCTGTCCGCAGAAGATCTGGATCAGGTGAGATTCGATTCCAGCCTGCGCGGCTACAACATGGAGCAGGTCGATCGCCTGATCGATGCCCTCAGCGCGCAGCTGCGTGAGCAGCCGGGCGCTGCTCAGCCGTCCGGACAGGGGGACGCGGTGAGCGGGACGTGAGTGTTCCGCGTACCGATCCGCGCGTACGGACCGGGGCCGCGTACACGTCACTGGCGCAACCCGAGGGTGAGACCCCAGAGTGACAATCTCAACCAGTGAGGGATAATGGAATGAATCATGACCGAGTCACGGCAGAAGGGACGCACTGAATGGCTGCGATGAAACCGCGGACCGGCGACGGACCCATGGAGGTCGCTCAGGAGGGGCGCAGCCTGATCATGCGAGTGCCGATCGACGGTGGAGGTCGGCTCGTCCTGGAGATCAACAATGACGAAGCGCAGGCGCTCAAGGACTGCCTGAACGACGCCGTAGGGGACTGAGGCGGGGTAGGAGAGGAAGTACCCCCTGGCCAGCGGGCTTCAGGCTGACGCTCTGGGCCGGTCGATACCGGGCCCGAGCACGGTCAGCCCAGTCGTTTCACCGCTGTCAGCAATCCGGTGCCCGTGGGCAGCAATGTGGAGAACACGGAGGCGTCCTCCAAGATCATCCGCTCCACAGTGCGCCGGACGTGGGCTGATTCGCTGCGTACGGCGGGCCTGGGGACGGCGTCGTGGTCCAGTGCATCCTCCATGATGAGCATGCCCCCGGGGCGCAGCAGCCGCAGGGACTGTTCGACGTGCTGCACGAGATGGGCGGAGTCCCCGTCGATGAACACCAGGTCGTAGGCAGAACCTGTGAGGCGCTGCAGGACGTCTTCAGCGCGTCCGGTGATGAGCCGAGTCCGCGAGGCGGGGATGCCCTCGGCTTTGAGCGTCGAGCGGGCCGCGGCCAGGTGCTCGGCATCGTAGTCGATACTGGTGAGCACAGCGTCTGCCGATGCGCCGCGCAGCAGGGCCACAGATGCTGCGCCGACGCCGGTGCCGATCTCCACCAGGGTGCGTGCCTTCACCGCTGCCGCCAGAACGGTCAGGGTAGCGGCGGTGCCTGTCCCGATAGCTGAGATGCCCAGTTCCCCGGCCGAATGCCGGGCTGCTTCCAGGACGGGGTCATCTAAACGATGCTGCTCAGCGTAGGACCAGCTCGCGTGCTTGGCTGACTGGGCGGTGTTGTAGCTGCTCATGGATCCTTCCACAGTGGCCTGATCAGCAGCGCGAAATACCCCTGATCGTGTGAACACATCCTATAGAACCCCTGCCGCCGGAAACTATCCGCAGTGGCATTGCACCTATTCACAGTGCGTGTTCAGGGTGCATCCAGCGAGAGTACGCACAATGAGAGCAATGTCTGAGCACGATGACCCCAGGCCGCTGCAGCGGGGGCCTGGATCGCCCGCCGCGCTGATGCCACCGGAGAAGGATCGGCATCGGGGGCATCCTTCGGGCCCTGCTGGCTCACGTCCCCTGCGCGTGGCCCTGTTCTGCGCGGCCGGGATGCTGTTCTTCACCATCGGGGTGACAGGCGTGGCATGGGTTGTCGGGGGCCGGGCAGTGTCCGCACCTCCCGAGTCCGTCGACGCGGTGCTGCCGGATGATGGCGAGACGACGATGGCCTACGACCCCACTGATCAGATACCGGTCGCCTCATCGCTGACTGAGGCCTGTGAAGAAGCCTGCGACCACCACCACTGGGGGACCCCCGAAGACCAGACGACGGTCTATCAGCTCAACGACGAAGAACTCGCAGAGCTCGATCCGCTGGGATGGAATGTCCCCCGTTTCTCCGGCTTCGGGCTCAGTATGCTCTCCGCGGAGACGACCTCCACGGAAGGGGTGCGCACCGTCACAGTTCGCCACACAGACGGGACTCATGACCTCCTGGTCTCCGAGACCCGCCCTGACCAGGACGCCGAGGAGGTGCCGTCGATGAAACCCGCCTTGGACAAGGCGGCACAGGAGGCGAACATCGTGGTGGAGAACTTCACGCTGAGCACCGGTGATGAGGCCTCGCTCTACGAAGACGGCCAGGACGGGAGCTGGACGGTCCTCGTCGAAGGTCACGACGTCGAGTACATCGCCACGTCTGATCTGGGAACTGATGCGGCGTCGCGGATTGCCAGCTGGATGATGATCACCGACCATTCGAGGCTGCAGGGGATGCCGGCTGAGCCCGATAGCGCTGACCGCATTTCGCAGGGGCTTGAAGAAATGATGTTCTGGCGGGAGGACTGAACGTCCCCACGGCGCTAGGCTGGTCTCTGTGCCTGGTATCAACGCCTACGAGTTCGTCATCCTCCTTGTGCTGGCGGTCGTCATCCTCGGACCGGAGAGGCTGCCTCAGTATGCCCAGACGCTCGCGCGGTGGGTGCGTCAGGTACGTGGCATGGCCGAATCGGCCAAAGAGAAGTT
>DXGD01000105.1 GCA_019114115.1 Candidatus Nesterenkonia stercoripullorum | reverse complement strand
GGACTGTGCGGTACCGTAATGAACTCATCAACTTCCTACCTGCGAGGATCTCGTGAAAGAACCCTCTATCGTGTTGGCCGGAGGCGGCACTGCCGGCCATATCAGTCCCATGGTCTCCATCGGCGAAGCGCTGCGCCGTAAGGACTCTTCCGCCCGGGTCCTGATGATCGGATCGGATGAGGGAATGGAGACTCGCCTGGTCCCGGCAGCGGGATACCCCTTGCGCACCATCGCGAAAGTGCCGATGCCGCGCAGGCCCTCCCCGGATATGCTCGCCTTCCCCGGACGATTCCGCCGTGCCGTACGGGCCGCCGAGCGGATTCTCCGGGAAGAAGAGGCCGACGTCGTCGTCGGCGTCGGCGGGTATGTGTGCACCCCGGTCTATCTGGCGGCTCGCAAGGTGGGGATACCGGTCATCGTGCACGAGGCCAATACCACCCCGGGGCTGGCTAATCGCGTCGGGAACCGCTTCTCGGCGTTCACCGGTGTGGCCTTCGAAGGCACTGCGCTCAAGCGCGCCCAGTGGGTCGGCATGCCGATGGATCGCAGGATCTCCCAGCTAAAACGTTCCGAAGCCCGGGATGAGGCGCGCACACGGCTCGGCCTGGACCCGGAACGGCCCACTCTCGTGGTCACCGGTGGTTCCTCGGGTGCGCTCTCGCTGAACCGGGCCATCGGCTCCACTATCGAGGAGCTCACCGGGACCGGTGCGCAGGTGCTGCACCTGACGGGGATGGACAAGCAGGTGCGCGACGACAGCGGGCACGTGGTGAAGCGTTTCCACTACCATCAGCGTGAATATCTCGACGGGATGGCTGACGCCTACGCGGCTGCCGACCTGATCGTGGCCCGGGCCGGCGCGGCCACCGTGTGCGAAGTTGCCGCGGTGGGGCTTCCGGCCGTCTTCGTTCCGCTGCCCATCGGCAATGGCGAGCAGGAGCGCAATGCCCGCGACCTCGTGGATGCCGGCGGGGCCCTGCTGGTCAAGGACGAGCATTTCAGCGAAGAATGGATCCGCCGCAATATCCTGCCGCTCTTGGAGGAGCCCGAACTGCTGGCGACCATGCAGCGGCAGTCTTCGCAACGCGGAATCACCGATGCCGACGACAGGATGGCCGAAGCAGCTATGGAGGCGATTCAGCGATGACCCCAGCCCACGATCAGCCCGGCGCTCAGACCGCGCGAGTCTCCGCGCCGCTCCAAGAGCTCGGCCGAGTGCACTTCCTGGGCCTGGCGGGGGTCGGTGTGTCCGCCGTCGCCCGTCTCATGCATGCTGCGGGCGTTCCGGTCTCCGGCACCGATGCGAAAGAGCTGCCCGTGCTCGAGGAGTTCCGGCAGGCCGGGGTCCCGGTCCGCGTGGGGTACGCGGCGCAGAACGTCGCCTCAGTCGAGGAGGAGGCCGGTGAGCCGATCTCCACGATCGTGGCCTCCTCCGTCGCGGCAGCAGGCAATCCGGAGTACGACGAAGCGGTGCGCCGCGGCTGCCGCATCCTGCACCGCTCACAGGGGCTTGCCCGGGTCATGGAGAGCTTCCGCACGATCGCGGTGGCCGGAACCCACGGCAAGACGACGACGTCGTCCATGGCGGCGGTGCTGCTGAATGCAGCCGGCGCGCAGCCGGGCTTCGCCGTCGGGGCGAACGTCGCGGGCCTGGGGGTCAACGCTGAGCTCGGCGCCGGGGAATGGTTCGTGGCCGAAGCTGACGAGTCCGACGGCTCATTGCTGAACTACTCGCCTGAGATCGCGATCATCACCAATATCGAGGCTGATCACCTGGATCATTACGGCACTGCGGAGGCCGTCGACGACGTCTTCGTCCGCTTCACGCAGCTGCTCCCGGACGCCGCTGGCGTCCTGGTCGCCTGCGCCGACGATGCGGGCGTGCAGCGGCTGCTGGACTGCGAGGGGCCGCAACTGCGGGAGAGGGGCGTCGAGATCCTCACCTACGGCTTCGCGCAGGACGCCAGCCTGCGCATCATCGAGCATCATGATCACGCCTCCGGCGGGTCCGGCCAGAGCTTCACCGTGGTCGACGCCCGTGCGCAGGTCCCAGCGCAGGCACAGGTGACGTTGAGCGTGCCGGGGCGGCACAATGCCCTGAACGCGGCAGCTGCGATCGCCGCCGCCGGGCGCGCCGGCGTGGCGCTGACCGATGCCGCCACAGCGGTGAGGACCTTCCAGGGCACGGCCCGCCGGTTCGAGCTGCGCGGAGAGGTCGGGGGCATCAGGGTCTTCGATGACTATGCTCATCATCCCACTGAGGTGGCCGCCGTGCTGGCCGCAGCCCGGTCCGCCGTGGGCGGTCCCGGCTCGGGCGGCTCGGTCCACGCCGTCTTCCAGCCGCACCTCTACTCGCGGACTCAGGCATTCGGTGCCGAGTTCGGCCAGGCTCTTCAGGCTGCGGACACTGTGGCGGTGCTGGAGGTGTACCCGGCTCGTGAGGAGCCCATCCCCGGGGTCTCCGCCCACCTGCTGGGGCAGCCGCTGATGGATAGAGACCAGGCCGTGAGCGCCTTGGCCTCGGCCGCGAAGCCCGGCGACATCGTCCTGACTCTCGGAGCAGGAGATGTCACCGCGCTGGGTCAGCCGATCGTGGCCGAGCTGCAGCGTCGCATCGGACGCGTCGAGCCAGGAGAGGCAGGTCACAGCCTCTGATGCGCTGGCCGAGCATACGCCGCGGCCGAGCATCGGAATCCGCATCGGAGAAGACTGCTTCCGGCCGGCATCGGCGCCACGAGAACGACGTCGCCTCTGCGGAGGGCTACGAGGACCCAGTGTTCCTGGAGGAGGACTCCGGACTCATCTCGTTCCCCGAGCCGGAGTACGTGAGCTCCCGACGCCGTCTGCGCCGGGGACTTGTCCTCATCGGCATCGCCCTGGGCGTCCTGGTGGCCATTGTCGCCACCCTCTACTTCTCCCCGCTGCTGACGATTCGCTCCGTGGAGGTGGAGCACAACGACTTGCTCTCCGACGCGCAGGCTGAGGAGATGCTGCAGCCTGTCTACGGAGTCCCTCTGCCGCAGGTCGGGAACCGGCAGGTGGAGGATCTGCTCTCCGAGGAAGCTGTGGTGGAAGACGTGATCGTGACCGGGGAGCTGCCCGATACGCTTCGGGTCCAGGTCATCGAGTACCCTCCGGTCGCCGAGGTCGTCACTGATGAGGAGATCCGCTTCTACAACGAGCACGGCGATATCATCCGCGCCTTCGACGAGGATGAAGCGCCCGAGAGCGAGGAGTATGCCACCCCGCGCATCAACGAGGGGATCGCATTGCGGGACGAGGACATCTTCGATGCCATCGTGGCGGTTCTCGGCGCGCTGCCTGCCGATGCTCGTGAGCATATGGAGTCGGCCACGGCCGAGTCAGTCGATTCGGTCGAGCTCGAACTCGACGATGGGCGCAGCATCGTCTGGGGCAGTGAAGAACGCTCTGCGGAGAAGGCCGCGGTGCTCGAAGCCATATTGCGCAGCGAGGCCGAGGAGTTCACCGGGGCCGACGTCATCGATATCTCGACCCCGACGGCGCCGGTGACCCGAGACTCGAGCTCCTGACCTCAGACGCACGGCGCGCCGTCGAGCTTCTATGAGGGCATTGCCATGATTCACCCGGTAGGCTGAGGGCTAAGGTTCAAGTGCAACTTCAACGTTGCCCGGGGTTCTCCGGGACTACAACAATGTCATAGGTACGGAGGCTCCCGCCTGTTCGCAGGATGCCGCTGGCGATGTGCGTCGCCGAAGGGCCACCCGAACCGATGCTTCCGCGAACAGCATCGGCTCAGGCCGGTTCGGGGCGCGCGGGTCGATCAGGGCCGTCGGGGGAATCGAAAACCTCGGCGGGCTGAGGATCCGGCAGTGAGGAGTCGCGCCGCGGCTGTGCGCGGCGGGAGCCTTCGTACTTCTATGACGTGAGAGACGAGCAAGGGACACACAACGTGGCAACACCGAACAACTATCTGGCCGTGATCAAGGTCGTCGGTATCGGCGGCGGCGGTGTCAACGCCGTGAACCGCATGATCGAGGTCGGATTGCGCGGCGTCGAGTTCATCGCCATCAATACCGATGCCCAAGCGCTTCTCATGAGTGACGCAGACGTGAAGCTCGACGTCGGACGGGAACTGACGCGCGGCTTGGGTGCTGGCGCGAATCCTGAG
>DXGD01000104.1 GCA_019114115.1 Candidatus Nesterenkonia stercoripullorum | reverse complement strand
ACGTCGAGACGATGAGCCTCGCGCTCGACCTGCGAATCCTCCTGCGCACTGTCACCACAGTGCTGCGTCGCCAGGGCGTCACCAAGAACCACGAGGCCACCTCGGACAGCTACGGCGGAACGCTACGGTCCGACCTGGTTGTCTTCCGCCAGGCGCCGACAGTGGGCCCGGTGCGCAGCTGGTCGGTCGAGACCGCCGGTGGCTGGCCGGTCGGGCGCTGCCAGACGCTCGCCGTCGGTGAGCGTGCGCGTATGATCCGCTTCGCCCCTGCCCCTGCCACTGCCCCTGATCTCACCGCGAGATCACCTGCCACGACTGACGCGGAACTGTTCGAGGAGGTGCTGCGACTGGTCGTCAACAGGGTCCGCAGCGCGAATGCGGACTTCGCCGTCTGCTCCCTCTCCTCAATCAGCCCGGAACAGGCGAAAGCATACGCCTCGGCCGGCTTCCGGCCGCTCACCGCGGACCTGATACCCACCGTGATGCCCCTGGCGGAGTTCATCACGGACGAGCAGATCTTCTTGTACTGCGTCCTCTACGACGACATCCTTCAGGACGAAGTGCTGCACGGCGGGGCCCAGCACAGCGAGTCTCAGCATGCTGAGTCCCAGCACGGCGGGGTCTTGACGGATGAGAGCACAGCTCTCCAACGGATGGGAATGGCATCATGACGCACCCAGGCGCACCGACGAAGGCCCCGCAGCGCGAGGCCGCGGCAGAGCCCATTCCGCTGTCATCCCCGGACGTCGGTCCTGTGGAGGAGGAGTACCTGCTGCAGGCCTTCCGCAGCGGGTGGATCGCTCCTGTGGGCCCCGACCTGGCCGCTTTCGAGGCTGAGCTTGCGGCGAAGACCGGCGTCGAGCATGCCGTGGCGTTGTCCTCGGGCACCGCTGCCCTGCACCTGGCGCTGCTGGGGGTCGGGGTGAAGCCCGGAGACCGTGTGGTGACCGGCACGATGACTTTCGCCGCCACGGCGAACGCCATCGTGTACTGCTCCGCGACGCCGGTGTTCATCGACTGCACGCCCGACGGGAACATGGACCCCGACCATCTGGAGCGGCAGCTCGATGTCGCAAGCCGTGCCGGGTCCCTGCCGGCCGCCATCGTCCCGGTGGATCTGCTGGGCAGGCCTGCCGACTACTCCCGGATCCTTCCGGTGGCACAGCGTTACGGGGTGCCGGTGGTGGTCGACGCCGCCGAGTCGCTGGGATCGTTCTACGGTGAGGCACCAGTGGGGAGTATGGGCCGAGTCTCGGCCGTCTCCTTCAACGGCAATAAGATCATGACCACCTCGGGTGGCGGTGCGCTGCTGACCGACGACGCCGACCTCGCCTCGTACGCGCGCTACCTCTCCACCCAGGCCCGCCAGCCGGTGCGGCACTATGAGCACACCGAGGTCGGGTACAACTACCGGCTGAGCAATCTGCTGGCCGCGCTGGGACGCGCCCAGCTGCTCCGTCTCGAGGAGATGATCGAGCGGCGTCGTCGTGTCCGTGCCCGCTATGAGGGCCTGATCCGCGACGTCGCGGGAGTGGAGCTCTTCGGTGCTGAGAATCCCCACCGGGACAATGCCTGGCTCAGCGCGATCCTCATCGACCCGCAGTCCGCGGGCTTCGAGGCTGAACAGCTCGGCGCCTGGCTGGCGCAGCATCAGGTGGAGACGCGCCCGCTGTGGAAGCCGATGCACCTGCAGCCGGCCTTCGGCGGCTACCCCTGCCTCAGCGGACACACCGCAGAGAGGCTCTTTGCGACGGGGCTTGCCCTGCCCAGCGGGTCAGCCATGACGGAAGCTCAGCTGAGCCGAGTGCTCAGCGTGATGGAGCAGTTCCTCTGCGGATGACCGCAGACCTGGTGCGGAGCCCCGTACCCGGCGTCCCAGCAGGTCAGTGCGGCACCATCGCCGCCGTAACGTGATCTCAGGCGTCAGCTCAAGGGCTGATCGGCAGAAGAGCATCCCAGGTCAGCAATGATCAGGACCTCTTCACGGTCCCATCACCCCGGACCTCAACTCGGCGAGTCATCGCAGATCTCGATCGGAGCGGAACGAGACATGAAACTCAAGGATTACCTCAGCCTCCTCAGGCGCAGTATCGGCCTGCTCATCGTCGCCACGCTGATCGGCGGGCTCTGCGGTGCGGCGACGGCGTTGACGCTGCCGACAAGCTACAGTGCCCGCACGGAGCTCTTCGTCTCGGTGAACACCTCCGGGGATCCGTATGAGATGCAGATGGGCTCGAGCTTCATTCAGGAGCGTATCCAGACCTACATGGACATGGCCGACAGCCGGTCTGTGCTGGAGCCGGTCATCGATGATCTCGGCCTCGACACGACCCCGGAGTCCCTGGCGTCGTCGGTCACTGCTTACAGCGACCCGCGCACAGTGCTGATCACGGTCGAGGCGTCGCAGTCCTCGCCCGATGCCGCGCAGGACCTGTCGGGTGCGGTAGCGGACAGCTTGGTCACCGTGATCGGGGACATGGAGGATCCCGGGGACGGGGACGCCAGCCAGATCCGCTTGACAGTCTCCAATCCGCCCGTGGCTCCCGTGGAGCCCGATGGTCTGCCGTGGTGGGTCTACGCAGCAGGCGGGCTGCCGATCGGCTTCGCCGTCGGCCTGGCGCTGGCACTGGCGCGGGCCGCTCTGGACAACAAGCTGCGCAGTCGGGAGGATCTGCAGAGCATCTCCAGCGCACCTGTTCTCGGGTCTGTCCCTGCGGGAAGCGGTCCCCGGGACTCCATGCTGATCTCCCACCTCGGGCTCGACGACGTGCGCGCCGAAGCTTTCCGCCGGCTCCGGACGAACCTGCGCTTCGCCCAGGTCGACAAGGAGAACTCGGCCGTGCTGGTGACCTCCGCCCAAGCCCAAGAGGGCAAATCCTCCACCAGCATCAACCTGGCGATCGCCGCTGCGCAGGCCGGCAGCAGGGTCGCTCTGGTCGACGCTGATCTGCGGCAGCCCACGATCGCGGACAAGATGGGGCTGGAGAACTCGGCGGGACTCACAACAGTCCTCGTCGGGGCGGCCGACGTCTCCGATCTGCTGCAGCCGTGGGGCGCCGACGAGCTCTATGTCCTCACCGCG
>DXGD01000103.1 GCA_019114115.1 Candidatus Nesterenkonia stercoripullorum | reverse complement strand
GCCGTCGCTGAACGTCGTCCACGATCTGCCGGAGGCGCCGTGGAACATCGAGCAGGCGTGGTCTGCCCGTCGGGCGTTCCAGCACATCATCGCCGAGACGACCCAGCACGCCGGCCACGCCGACATCATCCGCGAATCCCTCGACGGCGCGAAGTCGATGGGGTGACGGCGACGTCGATCTGGCCCGCGCCGCGGGCCGCACCCCCAACGGACGCGGTGTAGCATCCCTCCATTGCGCTGTGACAGGCTGGACGGAACTCCCGATAGGGAGGTCAAGGCCTTGAGGTGCAGACGATGAGGGGATACGGATGTCACGAAGTCGAGGCAGGAGGCTGCCCATCGCGATGGGCAGCGCGGGCGTGCTGGTCCTGGGCGCATGCGCCTCGGATGCGTCGTCAGGTTCCGGGGATGAACCGCTGAGCACGCAGCAGATCCAGTCCGTGCTGATGGGCCTGGAGGACTTCCCCGGGGAGATCGAGCACTATGAAGAGCATTTCGGCGATGCGCCCCGTCAGGTCACAGACGAGGGCCCCGGGTTCGCCGAACGTTTCGGCGGCGGACAGTGCGCCGAAGCCCTGGAAGAGGTCGGCGAAGTGGACGGTGACAATGCTCCCGAAGCCTCGGGGCAGCGCTGGGTATCCTTCGAGGCCGGGTCTCACGAGCAAGACGGCTCAGACCAGAACAATTACCCGGCTCTGCGCGTCTTCATGACCTCCTATGAGGATGAGGCCGCCGTCGAGGAGTACTGGGATGAGACCCAGGAAGCCTGTGACGGTGAGCTGCTCGAAAGCGATGACGACGACCTCGACGACCGGGAAGAGGTGACCCTGGAGACGGCGGAGGTAGGCGAGTTCCGCGGATTGACCGAATACTGGGATTGGGACCCCGACACGTCTGAGCCAGATTCCGTCCACCACAGGCTCTCCTACGCTCATGGCCATCAGGTCATCCATATCGGCGCCACTGACCTCGACGAGGAGACCGTCGAAGACGTCCTCGATCTCCAGGTGGAGTTGCTGGAGGAGGGACCGGAAGACCCCCAAGAGGACGATGATTCGGTGCTCGAAGGGCTGGAGCTGCCCTACGGCCAGATGTCATCTGCGGAGCTCAGCAACCTCGTTCTCAGCGAGGAAGACTTCAGCTTCCCTGTCGAGGAATTCGACGTTGAGGAGGGCCCCGAATCTCTCGACACGGAGGACAGCCCGTGGATGTGGGCCCTGTTTGCCGCTGTCGCCCCCGCATTCGGCAATGACGAGACACGCAGCGATGAATGCGAGAATCAGCTCGGCGCGAGCGAGGAAAGCCTGATCCCTGGGGAAGTAGAGGCCGAGGACGTGGTGCTCGCCTCAGCGCAGCAACCGCCGAGCCCCCACGACGAGCCGGGGATTCCCACTGGAGCAGTCGTGCTGCTGACCTCGGATGATTACGCCCAGGATGAGGGCTATCAGGCGGAGTGGGACAGCCTCCTCAACGCCTGCGCCGGTGAACACGACCTCGACAACGGTACGCAGAGCCTTGAAGAGATTGATATCGCAGGTGTCCAGGGCTTCTCCTCCCACGTCGCACAGGAGGACGAGGACGAATCCTTCGAGATGAACTCCCACCTCGCTCACCACGAGTTCGGCCATAACTCACTGCGCGTCATTGGCATGAACCTCACGGATGAGCAGATGGAGGACGTCGTCGTGGATCAGCTGGAGAAACTGGATCAGGACTCGTGATGCGGGGTAAGGGTCTTCGGCTCCGTATTCCGCATCACGTGGAAGGAGAATGCTCATGCGCACATTGATCATCGGAGCCACCGGCAATATCGGCAAGGTCGCCGCCGCGACCCTGGAAGGGCGTGGCCATGAGGTGATCCGCGCGTCGCGATCGTCGGAGAGGCGCGTGGACATCACCGACCCGGACTCCGTCGGGGCATTGTTCGACGAGGTCGGCGACATCGATTCGGTCGTCGTCGCCTCCGGATCGGTACCGTTCAAGCCGGTCACTGAGCTGACCCGGCAGGACTACCTGGCCGGACTGACCTCGAAGACGCTCGGTCAGATCGAGGTCGCTCGCGTGGCCCTGCAGCGCGTGCACGACGGCGGGTCGATCACGCTCACCACAGGCGTCCTCACTCGTGAGCCGATCGCCACCGGTGCGGCTGCTGCCACCGCCAACGGCGCCTTGGAAGCGTTCGTCCTCACCGCCGCCGCCGAAGCTCCTCGCAGTATCCGCATCAACGCTGTCTCCCCCAACGTCCTGGCGAACTCCCCGCACTACCACTCGACGTTCGTGGGGCAGCGCCCCGTCACGGACGAAGAAGTCGGCAACGCGTACGTCCTCGCCGTCGAGGGGATCAGCAACGGCAGGGTCATCGCCGTATAGGGCTGCCGGGGCAGAGCGGCTGCCTGGGACTGCCGCGCCGCGTGCACCCCCTCCTCGCGCCAACCTCGCTGCTCACACCCACCACACACCGCAGCGCGCAGGTCCCTCAGCAGGCATCTGACCTTTACTTAGAGTTATTGTCATGACAAGGTGACATAAGAACTGAAGGAGCTGCTTCGACATGTCGTCTGATCTGGATATCACCCTTGACCGGAGTTCGCCGGTGCCGCTGTATCACCAAGTGGCGTCCGCCTTTGAGCTTGCCATCCGGGAAGGGAGCCTGCCTCCTGAGACCAAGCTGGAGAATGAGCTCGCGCTGGCCAAGCGCTACAACCTCTCGCGCCCGACGATGCGGCAGGCCATGGACCACCTGGTCCGTCAAGGGCTCGTCGTCCGGCGTCGTGGTGTGGGGACGCAGGTCGTGGGTCCGCAGGTGCGTCGCAATCTTCGGCTCTCCAGCCTCTACAACGACCTTCAGGATGAAGGCGCTGAACCCGAGACGCATGTCCTCTCCCTTGAGACCACCTCAGCAGGAGCCGAACTGGCCGAGACCCTCAGGATTCCAGCAGGTGCCGATGTGTACCATCTGATCCGCCTTCGCCTGGTAGACCACCGCCCGCTGGCCCTCATGGAGAATTGGGTTCCGGTGACCGTGGCGGATCTCAGCATTCCGGCGCTGCAACACGACGGTCTCTACAACTTGATGCGCAAGGCCGGCGTCGACTTCCGCATGGCCCATCAGACCGTCGGCGCAGCTGCCGCCACCGCAGAACACGCCGCCCACCTGGACGTCGAGCCGGGCTCTCCCCTGGTGCGCATGGAACGGACCGCCCTGGACAGCTCCGGGGCCACCGTGGAGCACGGCGCGCACCTCTACCGGGCAGATCGCTACTCCTTCGACATCACGCTGGTGAACTGAGCCCACCCCACGCAAAGCACTGAGCACAGAGGACAGAGCAGAAAGGTGAGCCCCTATGGCCGCTGACACCCCCCGCACCACACGCCGCGACCCTGCCGAGAACCCCTGGTTCTACCCCCATGGCAGCGCCTCCGCCGCCGGCTGGGACATCAACCTGGGCACCCCCGACGCCGAGGAGAAGCCGCCGGGATGGACCCACACCGGCCTGCGCACTGTGGACCTTGCAGCCGGCGGGTCCATCTCGCTTCCCGCTCAGGAGGAAGAGCGCATCGTCGTGCCGCTCTCGGGGTCCTTCAGCGCGGGGGTAGCCGGCGAAAGCTATGACCTCAGCGGCCGTGATTCAGTGTTCGCAGGTCCCAGCGATGTGCTCTACACCGGCATCCAGTCACCGCTGACCATCAGCTCCGAGCAGGGTGGCCGCGTGGCTGTCGCCTCGGCTCCCGCGGAAGAGTCCTACCCGGTGCGCCACATCAGCGCCTCCGACATCCCGGTGGAGCTCCGCGGCGCTGGCGTGGCCTCCCGCCAGGTGCACAACTTCGGCACCCCCGCGGCGCTGGAGGCAGACCGGTTCATCGTGTGCGAAGTGCTCACCCCCGCCGGCAACTGGTCCTCCTACCCGCCGCATAAGCACGACGAGGAAGCCGACGGCGAGACCGCCCTGGAGGAGATCTACTACTTCGAGATGCAGGCCGCAGCCGGGGCCCCGGTCCCTTCGCAGAGCGAGGGCGGACCGGATGTCATGGGCTATCAGCGGGTCTACGCCTCCGATGACCGGCCCATCGACGTCACCGCGGAAGTGCGCAGCGGCGACGTCGTCCTGGTGCCCTACGGCTGGCACGGACCGGCGATGACGCCCCCGGGCTACGACATGTACTACCTCAACGTGATGGCCGGCCCCGGCCCGGTGCGTCAGTGGCTGATCAGCGACGACCCGCACCACGGATGGATCCGCCAGACCTGGGACGCCCAGAGCATCGACTCCCGCCTGCCCTTCGGCGGCTGAGTCAGGCGGGCGCTGCGGCCGACGCCCCGTCGGAGGCTCCGCGGCGCGGAATGTCGACGCGACATGTGGGTGTGGGACGTCGGGGCGGAATGTCGGTGTGCAATATCCCGAGATATTTCTCTCCCTCCCATATCAGCCTGCCAAGCGGGAGAATGGGATAGGTCGCTGGGGAGACGACGAGGAACAAGTTCGGCACGTTCCTCGAGAAGAAACCAGCCCACGCGTGCACGGTGAGCAGCACAGCGCGTGAGAAGCACAGCGAAGGAGCACCCATGAACACCGAATTCACCCAGATCTTCCCCACCGGGAAGCCCAACGAAGCCTTCG
>DXGD01000102.1 GCA_019114115.1 Candidatus Nesterenkonia stercoripullorum | reverse complement strand
GTGAGAGCGCGGCCAGCTCGGCCTGCCCCAGTGCCTCCGAGTCCTCCCAGGAACCCGGATCGTCGGTCACCACCAGCGCATAGTCAGCATCTGCGGCGAAGCGCAGCTGGACTTCGCATCCCAGGGCGGAGGCCGCCAGCGCGACGGCGAGGGACTTCCAATGGACGTCGGTGTCGATGAGGACGACGTCGCCGGCCTGCAGATCCGCTTCATCCAGCAGCAGCCCGATGAGCTTGACGGTCCAGTTCTGCAGCACCCTTCCGGAGAGCTCCACCCGCTGCTCGGAATGGCCTGATGCGGCCTCGTCGTCGCGCGGTGACGCTTCCCGGCTGTAGTACACCAGGGCAGGCTGAGGGCGGGCCTGCAGGGCGTCCAGCAGGTGGCTGAACGTCGTGGGAGCGGGGGTGCTGCTGGTACCCAGAGACAGAGACGGCATGCCCTGCAGTCTAGTCCCCGCGGGGCCCCCGGCTCAGTGCAGGACGCCTCGCGCAAAGGGGTTTTGGCAGCGTTGCGGCGCACCGAAGAAATCCCCTGATCTTGTCGGCGTGTCGAGTGCCGTGCCTGCGCCATCCTTGTCATCCCGGGGATGTGACCGGCTGTGATGCTGACGACGGCCACTTGACTAACTGTTACTTACGCCAGTGTAATTAGGTACCAGGCAGAGCCGAACGGCACAGCAGGACAAGCAGCAGGACAACGCAGGATCTCGCGGGAGGGACCATATGGGGAATGCAGAACGGCGAAGAGATGAGCAGCAGGCTATGCAGCCGTCCCAGCGCCGTTCCGGTCTCGATGTTCCCGCTGATTGGTATGTGGACCCCGCAGATCCGAACGCTGCTGAGAGCCTCGAGCACGGGCTGTCCTTAGAGGATCAAGCTACTGCATTCCTCGCTGAGCACGAACGTGCGCAGAACGAGTCCGAGGCCGAGACGACCGCTGCTGAGACCGCCGACGCCGGCGTGACTGCACTCAGTGAGGCTCCTTCCCGCCGCACTGAGCGTGAGTCTTCCGGCGACCAGTCACGCACCCCAGAAGATGAGCAGTCCCAGGCAGCAGGCAGCGTGTGGCTCGGGCTTCCGTCGCTGGTGCCCGTCGAGGAAATTGAAGGAGAGCTCGCCTGGCAGGTCGATGCTCTCTGCGCCCAGACGGACCCGGAGGCCTTCTTCCCGGAGAAGGGCGGATCCACCCGTGACGCGAAGAAAGTCTGCGCGGCATGCACTGTCCGCTCAGAATGCCTGGACTACGCGCTGGGCAACGACGAACGCTTCGGCATCTGGGGCGGCCTCTCCGAACGTGAGCGCCGTAAGCTGAGAAAGCGTACCGGGTGAACCCCGGTCACCTGGACCCTCACATCGCCGCTGTCGTATTGCACGACGGCGGCGATTTGCGGTCCGCAGAGGAGGCCGCCGACGGCGTCGCCGCGACCTTTCACGCACTGTCCCTGCAGACCCGCGCGCCGGACACGATCATCGAGTTGGACGCCCCTGGGTACCGGGCTCCCAGTGACCTTTCCCGCTCTGCACGGTCCCATCTCCTGCAGGAGAAGGACGCCAATGCGCGCAGTTCCCGGCGCACCTCCGAGGCGGGTTCTGTCACGGTTCCCAGCACGCCGCTGTGGCGCGCGCTGGAGCGTCAGCTGCCCCATGGTTTCCATCCGCGCCCGCAGTGGCTCTGGATCGTCCCGGCCGGCGCCATTCCAGCCGCCGATGCGTTGGAGAAACTTGAGGACCGGCTGTTCACGGTCACTGATGAGTCGACCCACTCGGATATCCAGATCATCGGCGCCAAACAGCTCCATGCCGACTCGCATGCCGCCGAAGAGGCCGATCGGCTCGTTGACGTGGGACTTTACAGTGCACGCTCGGCTGAAGTGGTGTCCCTGACTGAGCCCAAAGAGCTCGACCAAGGGCAGTACGACGGCCGTGATGCCGTACCTGCCGTCTCCGCTCACGGGATGCTGGTGCATGCGCCGCTCTTCGGCGATCTCGGCGGATTCGACCCGGAACTGCCTGCCGACTACGCCGCCGCTCACTTCTGCGCCCGCGCCCGCGAAGTGGGCGCCCATGTGGTGATCGCGCCCGCAGCGCGGATCTACCGCGAACATCCCGATACGCCCACCTCGCGGCGGCTGTCCACCGGTCAGCTGCACCGCCTCGGCGGGATGCTCTACCTCCCGGCAGATCAGCGGCGCGGACAGATCCGTCGCCGGCTGGCCGTTGCTCATCCGCTGCTGGCTCCGCTGCTGTGGCTGGGGATGTGGGTGGCCACCGGGCTGCGACTGCTGGGCCTCACTGCGGTCAAAGCGCCCGATGCGGCTCTCGGCCAATTCGTGACCTCCGTGGGCGCCCTGCTGAACCTGGCCGCCGTCGTCCGAATCCGTGGCTTCGGCCGGCTGGGCCGGCGCATCATGCTGGAGCGCTTAGCCCGTGATGAGCAGATCACCGATGAGCGGTCAGTCGTCCGTTCCGGTCGGGCCACCCAGCGCGAGATGCAGCTCAGCGCTGAGGCGCTGCGCGAGCATCGTCAGGCGGTGCTCACTGCCGAGGCGGTCGCCCTTCCACAGGTCGAGTCAGCCCGCTCGGCCGGCGCCTCCAGGATCGCCCGCGGGACGGGAGACTCCGAGCAGGACGAAGAGTCCCTGCTCAGCGTGGGCGCCGGCGAAGGTGAATTCGATCAGATGCCCTCGCGCCGCGGGGGTGACCGGCTAGCCCTGCTGCTGGTCCTGATCGGGCTGACCGGGCTCTCGCTGCTGGCCTTCCGATCGCTGCTGGGCGCATCGGTGCTCGGCGGCGGCTCCTCGCTCCCTGTCTCCGGATCCCTGCCTGCGGTCTTCGCCAATACTGTGAGCTTGATCAGCGCCGAGGGCCTGGGAGAAAGGGCCGCTGCTGACCCCTTCTCCGTCGTCGCGTTGCTGCTCTCCGCGGTGACGGTCGGCAACGCGTCGCTCGTGCTGCTGTGGGTGGTCATACTCGCGATGCCGCTGAGCGCGCTGACCGCCTGGTGGTCAGCCGGGACCTGGACCTCCACACCGACGCAGCGCATCATCGCCGCGCTGCTCTGGGCTGCCGTGCCGAGCATGCACATCGCGATGGGACAGGGCCGTATCGGTGCGGTGCTGGTCCATGTGCTGATCCCGGTGTTCGCCGTCGCGCTGATGCGCGCGCTGAGGCCCGGCCGCCGCGGCGGATGGGAGGCTGCAACGGCGGCTGCCCTGCTGCTGGCCGTCATCACCGCTTCTGCACCCGCACTGCTCATCCCCGCTGTGCTGTTCTCCGTGATCGGGGCGCTGGCGATGGGACGCCGCGGACGTCCGCTGTGGCTCGTGCCGCTGCCTTCGCTGGCGGTCGCGCTGCCGATGATCGGCTCCGCCGCTGTCCAGGGCTCCAACGTGATCGCCGTGCTGCTGGCTGAGCCGGGACGCGCGCTGGCAGGCGCGCCAGCCCCCGTCTGGCAGCAGCTCCTCGGCTTCCCCGAAGAGTTCTCCGCCCAGTCCGGGCTACCTGGAGCCGCCGGAGGAGGAGCCTGGCTCCCGGAGTACTTCGACGGCGGGTTCTGGAGTCTGCGCGTAGCCCTGCTCATCGGTGCTCCGCTGCTGATTCTCGCGGTGCTCGGCACGATCAGCGCAGGCCAGCGCCGTGCCGCGGCTATCGTCGCTGCGGCGCTGGCGTTGGCCACTCTTGGATACTCAGCTCTGATCAAAGAGCTCTCCGCGACTCAGGACGGCGTATCGGTCATCCCCGGCAACCCCGGCCCGCTGGTCTCGGTGATCATCTTCTGCCTGCTCCTGGCGGCGATCAGCTCACTGGAGCGGCTGCCGCAGGCATGGCCCCGCATCGGAGGCAGCATCACCCCGGTGGTCTCGACTCTGCTGGTGTTCTCCGTGGTGGCCTCGATCGGGCTGTGGGCGCTGCCCCGGGTCGAGCCCTCCGCTGAGCCGACCGGCCAGCCTCTGACGGCGGTCAATTCGGCCCCCACGCTGATCACGGACGCCACTGCGCGGCAGATCCCGGC
>DXGD01000101.1 GCA_019114115.1 Candidatus Nesterenkonia stercoripullorum | reverse complement strand
GCCGCAATCCGCGCAGCCGGGACTTGGACGAGCTCAGCTCGCTTGAAGTGCTGCGGCTGCTGCACTCGGAGGACTATGTGGCCGTACAGGCGGTGGAGGCCGTGCTGCCGCAGCTGGCCGACGTCGTCGATCTCGCGGCGGAGCGACTGCGCCGCGGCGGCACCGTGCACTATTTCGGCGCGGGGACCTCCGGGCGGCTCGGCGTGCTCGACGCCAGCGAGCTCATGCCGACGTTCAACCTTGAGTCCGGCAGGGTCGTCGGGCATATCGCCGGTGGACGTGAGGCGCTCGTCTCTGCCGTGGAGAACGCGGAGGACTCCGCCGAGGCAGGTGCCGCGGAGGCTGCGGACGTAGGGCCCGACGACGTCGTCATCGGCCTGGCCGCCAGCGGCTCCACGGCGTATGTGCGCGGGGCTCTGATCGCTGCCGCAGACAAGAGGGCGCAGACCGTGCTGATCTCGAGCAATCCGCGTGCACCGCTGGCACCCTATGCGCAGAGCGTGCTGTGCCTGGATACCGGCGCGGAAGTGGTCACCGGCTCGACCAGGCTCAAAGCCGGGACCGCCCAGAAGCTCGTGCTCAACGGGTTCTCCACGGCGCTGATGATCGCCATGGGACGGACCTGGCAGAACCTCATGATCTCGGTCGTGGCGACCAATGAGAAGCTGCGGGACCGCACTGTGCGGATTCTGCGCGAAGCCACGGAGCTGGACGAAGCGGCCGCTCGCGAGCTGCTGGAGGACAGTCAGGGCGATCTGAAGACCGCGATCGTGGCCTCACTGGCTGAGGTCTCCCCCGCCGCCGCGACGTCCCTGCTGGAGCAGAACGCGCAGTCGGTGCGCGCGGCCGTGACCGCTGCTGCCAGCGGGCAGGCCTGATGACAGCGCAGCGGGCCGTGCTGGCCATCGATATCGGCGGGTCAGGAAGCCGGGTCAGCATCTGCCGTGGTGGCCAGCAGGCCAGCTCCGCGCTGCCCGGACCGCGCGTGAGCGTCCAGGATTCCGGCAGCACAGTCCCCGACGTGATCAGGGCATGCCTGAGGTACGCCGAAGAACAGTGGCCGGAGCATATGGCGGACCTGACCGGTGTCGGTGTCGGTGCCTCTGGGCTTGCCTCCCTCGTCGCTGACCCCGCCGCCCTGGCCAGGTCCCTGCGCACAGAGCTCGACCGACCCGTGGCGCTGGCCATCGACGCGGTCACCGCACACCTGGGAGCCCTCGACGGCGACGCCGGGGCCGTCGTGGCCCTGGGCACCGGCGCGATCGCGATCTCCCACCCTGGCCCGGACGCTCACGGCACCTATGCGGCACGCTGGCGTCGGGCCGACGGCTGGGGCCACCTGCTGGGCGACCGCGGCGGAGGAGCCTGGCTGGGCCGCAACGGCCTGGAATCCGCACTGCGCGCCTACGACGGCGTCGACCCTTCCGGGGCAGCCCTCCTCGCGGCAGGTCAGGAGCGGTTCGGCTCACCACCGAGCTGGCCGGCAGCGTTCTACACCCGGGCGGACCGCGCGGGGCTGCTCGCCGAGTTCGCGCGCGACGTCGTCGACCTGGCAGCGGCGGGCGACCCCGCGGCCGCCGTGCTGGCGAGGGAGGCCGGCCGGGAAGCGGCACGGACCGGCTTGGCAGCGCTGGAGGGGCAGTTCGATCCGCAGTCGGGCGGGCGCCGAGGTAAGGGCCAAGGTGGGACATGGGACGCTAGGCCGAGAGAGAGCTCCCCTGGCAATATGGTGTTGACCGGTGGGCTCGGGAAGTCCGGCGGAATCCTCGGTGCCGCGTTCGACGAAGCCGTAGCGGCGGCGCGGGACGACGACGTCGTCGTCTGCGCGCCCGCCGGTGAGCCGCTGGACGGGGCGCGACTGCTGGCGGAACTGGCCGCCAGCGGCCACGTCGAGGCGCAAGAAGGATTCGTCTGGCAGCAGTAGCTCGCCGCGAGGCACAGGAATCAGCAGGAGAAGACCGCATTCGTGAGGAAGATGAGGGGTCATGGAGGTCATCATTGCCGAGGGCGAGAGGCTCGCGGAGCTCGCCGCGGACGCCGTCGAGGATCTGCTGCGGCGGAAGCCGGACGCCGCGATAGGCCTGGCCACGGGGTCCAGCCCGCTCGCCGTCTATGACGAGCTGGCTCGCCGTCACCAGGAGAGCGGTCTCAGCTTCGAACGCGCCCGCGGGTTCCTTCTCGATGAATACGTCGGACTGCCGGCCGATCATCCCGAGCGCTATCGCAACGTCATCGCCGCGGAGGTCGGCGACCGAGTCGGCTGGCCTGAAACGCAGATCAGCGGGCCAGACGGGCTGGCTGATGACATCGCTGAGGCGTGTGCCGCCTATGAGCGATCCATCGCTGAGGCCGGCGGTATCGACCTGCAGCTGCTGGGCATCGGCACAGACGGCCACATCGGCTTCAACGAGCCGGGCTCCTCGCTGGCCTCACGCACCCGGCTGAAGTCCCTCACCCTGCAGACACGGCAGGACAACGCCCGCTTCTTCGGGGACGACGTCGACGCCGTGCCGGTGCACTGCCTCACCCAGGGCCTGGGAACGATCAGCGCAGCGGGCCACCTGGTGCTGCTGGCCACCGGGCGGCACAAGGCCGAGGCGGTCCACCAGCTCGTGGAGGGTCCGGTCTCTGCCCTCTGGCCGGCGACCATCATGCAGTTCCACCCTCACGCTACTGTGCTGGTGGATGAGGCCGCCGCATCCCGGCTGCAGCTAGCCGGGTACTACCGGCACGCCTACGCGGCGAAGCCCGACTGGCAGGGGCTATGAGCATCGCGGCGGGTGAGAGGTGATGAGCGTCTTGGCCTGCTAGCCGGCAGGGCCTCAATCATTCCGCGCGGGAGACCACCACGACGGACTTCATGCTCTGGGGGTCATGGTCAGCGTTCAGTGCCGCCGCGACGTCCTCCAGCTCATACTCCGCCGTGACCATCGCGTCCAGGTCGACCTGCGGCTGCTGGGCGTAGGCAATGACCTGCGGCCAGGTGTTCACGTACCGGAACATCCCGGTGACCAGCAGTTCCTTGGTCATGATGTCCTGCACGGGCAGGCTCATCTGCTCCGGCCCCAGCCCGACCATCACCGCCGTTCCGGCCGGGCGCAGAGCCGCCAGCCCGTCCAGCATCGCCGCATACGCGCCGGAGCACTCGATGAACGCGTCCGCTTCCAACGACGACGGCGAATAGTCCTGCGCCCGCGGGTCCAGGGCCCGCGTGGCACCGAAGCCGAGGATGCGCTCCCGCCGAGATTCCACCAGGTCAGAGACGATGACGTCAGTGGCGCCATACGCGCGGGCCGAATATGCCGCCATGGCGCCGATCGGCCCGGCACCGCTGATGAGCACTCGGCTCCCCGGCTCGATGGAGGCCTTTCCACAGGCCCACAGGCCCACTGAGAAGGGCTCGAGCAGGGCGCCGGCATTGTCACTGAGCGTGTCGGGGAGCTCGTAGACGAAGTCGGCGGGCGCGGTCACATAGTCGGCGAAGGCGCCGTCCACTGGCGGGGTGGCGTAGAACTCCATCTGACGGCACAGATTCAGGTTCCCGGTCTTGCAGAATCTGCACTCACGGCAGGGCCGTTGCGGATCGATCGCGACACGCTGGCCGATCCGGGACTCGCTGACGCCCTCGCCCACAGCCGCGACGACGCCGCTGACCTCGTGACCCAGGATGAGCGGAGATTCCACGACCATGTCGCCGATGCGTCCTTCGCGGAAATAGTGCACATCGGAGCCGCATACGCCCACTGAGCGCACCCGGACGAGGACCTCGCCGGGCTTCGGCTCCGGGACCGGGCGTTCCTGCATCTCGATGACATCCTGGGACACCAGCACGCTGGCGCGCATCGTCGAGGGGATATCGGTCAGGCTCATGAGTCGCCTCTCTCGTCGTCCACAGTCGGCTACGTCACACAGTACCGGGTCTCAGCGCCCGATCTCAGTAGACGGTGTACCCGCCGTCGAGCACGACGACGGAACCGGTCATGAATGACGAGGCCTCGGACGCCATGTAGACGACCGTCGGTGCGATCTCCTCCGGCATGGCATAGCGCTTCATCGGCGCGTCCTCGATCCAATGCTGTCTGAAGTGCGGCTCATCCACCGGGGCCATATCGGTCTTGACGTAACCCGGGGCCACTGCGTTCACCCGGATGCCGTAGGGCGCCCATTCGGCCGCCAGCGACTTGGTCAGCTGATGCACGGCAGCCTTCGAGGCGTTGTAGGCCGGCTGCCACTGGGGACGGTTGACGATCAAGGCGCTGATCGACCCGATGTTCACGATGTTCCCGCCGCCCTGTTCACGCATCACCTCAGCAGCGGCCACCGACATCTTCCACAGCGCGTTGAGGTTGATATCCATGACGGTGTTCCAGTCGTCGTCCTCGATCTCGAAAGAGGACTCGTGAATAGCCAGCCCAGCGTTGTTGACCAGGATATCGACGCGTCCCATCGACTCAGCGGCCTGCGCCAGGACATCCTTGGCGATGCCGGGCGCGGTGATGTCGGCGTCGATCGCCCGGACCGTCAGGCCGTCGCCCTCCAGCGACTGGATGGCCTCAGCATTGCGCTCTGCGCTGCGGGACACGATGGTGACCTCGGCCCCGGCCTCAGCGAGCCCCCGGGCGAAGGCAAGGCCCATTCCGCGGTTACCACCTGTGACCAGCGCGGTTTTCCCGGTGAGGGAGAAGAGGTCGAGAATCGTCATGGGCGCTCCTCCGTTGGATCCAGTGGCTCAGGGCTGAGCTTCTTCTCGGCCATGATATCCGAGAGGTCATCCGCTGCGACGGTACGATCAAGAGCACCTCGTCAGCGACCGTGTCCGTACACTGTAGGGAGTACCAGGTGACCCACCCAGTCCCGCCACCGCGGATAGACGGCAGTCGCATGGAGGGTCTTCTCGCTGCGATCCAGAGCCTCATGGAGAGGGACGAACGCGTGCTGCTGGGGATCACGGGAGAGCCTGGTGCCGGCAAATCCACTCTCGCCGCGTCGTTGCTGGACCATCTCGGCTCCGATAACGCCGTCGTGCTGCCGATGGACGGTTACCACCTGGCCGGTGCCGAGCTGGAACGGCTCGGCCGCGCCCACCGCAAGGGGGCCATCGACACGTTCGACGCGCACGGCTTCGTCCACACGCTGGAGCGGATCGCCAGGCAGCGCGGACCCGGTGATGATGCCCTGGAGGCTGTCTATGCTCCGGCCTTCGACCGGGACCTGGAGGAGCCCATTGCGGGCGCTGTAGCCGTCAGCGCCGATCACAGCGTGGTGATCGTGGAGGGCAATTATCTGCTGGCTGAGCAGGGCCCTTGGGGACGGATACCGGCGCTGCTGAGCTCGACGTGGTTCCTCAGCGTCGGCGCCGAACTTCGTCAGCGACGGCTCATCGCCCGTCACGAACGTCATGGCGTGCCACCTGCCGCGGCACAGTCCCATGCGCTGGGCAGCGACCAGGTCAATGCGGAATTCATCGCGTCGACGGCGACCCGGGCCGATCTCATCGTGGAGATGCCAGCGGGCTGAGCTGGTTTCCCGGCTGGCCTGCTGGGCGGATACGTCCCGGTGGTGCTGGACGGGTCCGTCCCCGTGTGTTGCTGCGGCTCGTGCTGGCCTGACTCAGCCGCCCTCAGTCGGAGCCGGCGGCCGCCCGTAGAGAGCGGCCACATCCGGGGAGTCCAGCCATTTCGAGTACGTCGCGCTCTGCGGCCACCCCTCCGGGGAGTCCTGCCACGGCTCCTGGCGGCCCCAGGGCAGCAGGTCCACCAGCGCGAACGTGTGGCTGAGCTGCTCAGTCCCGCGCCCGGTGCTGGTCCATGTGCGGTAGACCGTGTCGCCGTCGCGCAGAAACACGTTCACCGCGAAGCCACCCCCGGCAGGGGCACCGACATCCGCGCCGAAGGAGCTCTCCGCCGTCGAATACCACTCCATGGCGTTGCCCACCCGCTCTTTGTAGGCCAGGGCCTCGCCGATCTCCCCCTGGGTCACGATGACGAAACGCGCGTCATAGGGAGCCAGGAAATCCAGCCGGGTGAACTGCGAGGTGAACCCGGTGCAGCCGCCGCATTGCCAAGTCTGGCCCGGCGACCACATGTGGTGATAGGTGATCAGCTGCGATGTGCCGGCGAAGGTCTCCGCGAGAGTTACCGGGCCGTCACGGCCCATCAGCGTGTACTCGGGCATCTCTACCATCGGCAGACGACGGCGCTGGGCTGCGATGGCGTCGAGCTCCCGCGTTGCGGCCTTCTCCCGCATCCGCAGCGCGTCCACTTCCTGCTGCCACGTCGCCGTATCGACGACGGGAGGGTGGGCCTGGACCGATGCGTCCATGATGCGCTCCCTTGTGCGCTAGGGGCCAAGGGTGAGCTGATGTGCGTGGGCTCTTGGGCAGGAGATGCACCTCGGCCGGGTCCGATCACGGTAGGTACGCCGGCGACCGGGGGTCAAGGGTTGAGCGCCCGCGATGCAACGGACACAGCAGATCGGTGTCTCGGGGATCTCCCCGTCTGGATGGTGTTCGTTACGAGTCACCAGGGCGTTGAGCCGTCGTAGATGTCGCGACGCGGCCCCGCGGCGAGGGCCAGGATGACGAGGCGGTCCTGCTGGACGTCAACAATGACACGATAGCCGCCGCCGATTCGGTAGGACCACAATCCCCTCAAATTGCCGGTCAAGGGCTTGGCCATCGTCGTGGGGTCTTCGAGTGTGGCGGCTTCTTCGAGCTTTGCGATCATGCGCCGTACGACCTGACGGTCCAAGTCCTTCTTGAAAGCTTTGAAGACTTTGGGCGTGTACTCAATCGTCCAGGTCAAGTTCTGCCTTCATGTCCTCGTGGGAGATCGTCCTGAGCCGCCCTGCCCGGTGATCCCCGACATCCTGGAGGATAGAGTATTCCCACTCGATGCGGTCGATCTCCCGCTCGATCATCTGGTTGATGTAGAAGCTCTGGGGCCGGCCGGTCGTGGTGGCCAGCTTCTTGATGCGATACTCAAGGTCACCCTTGAGGCGGATAGTCGTGGGCATCTCACCCTCCTGAATACTTGTATTCGACATATTCATTGTCTCACGCACTGCGGCAACGGACCAGAGTCAGCCCGGCAGTGGAAACCTTGCCCAGCTGAACCTTGGCCAGCGCCTCACCCCAGCGTCGGTCCGTACCTGGCGCTGCAGAATGCCCGCAGCCGGAGGGCGAGGTGTTCCAGCGTCTCGCGGGCATAGTGATCGGCTCGCCAGGCCGCATGCAGCGCGACCCGCAGCGGCTCGTCGCGGAAGGTGATCGTCAGCGGCACCAGACCGAAGTAGGCATCGTCGGAGACGACGGCGATCCCGCGCCCGGCCTGCGCCAGCGCCTGAGCGACCCTGCCGTGATAGACCTCGACAGTGTCCTTCGGCCGCAGCCCGGCGACGTCGAGCGCTCCGGCGATGACCTGCCGCGCCCGGAAGTCCTGCGACGGCAGGATCAGAGGCTCCTCGGCCAGCTCTGCGATACTGACCTCGCCACGCCCAGCCAGGCGGTGCTCTTCGGGGACATAGGCCCAGACCGGCAGGCGGGCCAGCGGCATCGACCCGTGCCCACCAGCCTCCCCGCTATGCGTGGTGATGAGAAGGTCGTGCTCGGTGAGCATCCGGGCCGGATCGGCGTCGATGGCGGTCTCGCTGACCTCGGGCGAGGGATCGTCGTCCGTGAAGGTCGCCATGAACGGCGCGACGACGTCGATCAGCGTGGTCCGCGGAGCAGCCAGGGACACCCGACTGAGCTGGCCGGAGGCCAGGATCTGCGCGAGCTGCCGCGCGTTCGCCTCGGCGTGCAGCACCTTCCTCGCCGCGGGCACGAACTCCTGCCCCTCGCGGGTCAGCACGTTCCGGGCGCCCACCCGCTGGAAGAGCCGCAGCCCGAGACGTCGTTCCAGTATGGCGATCTGGCGTGACAGCGCCGGCTGAGTCATCTGCAGCCCGGCTGCGGCCTCAGTCACCGTCCCGTTCTCGACAATGGCGAGGAAGTATCTCAGCAAACGTATCTCCATGCCTGCAGAGCATACCTTTTCTGCTGAAGAGGCATTGGACGGCATGGCCTGAGGAAGCAGATGATCAAGATATGTCTGAACAGCACACCGCACTCCCCCAGTCCCGCCACCTGGCGACGGACCTGCCCGGCCCGAAGGCTCGCGCGCTCCAGCAGCGGCACTCCGCCGCCGTCGCCGCTGGCGTCTCAGCCCTCATGCCCACCTATGCGGTGCGCTCCGATCGGGGCATCATCGAGGACGTCGACGGGAACCGGCTCATCGACCTCGGGTCCGGGATCGCTGTGACGACAGTGGGCGCCTCCGCACCCGCCGTCGTCTCCGCCGTGGCGGATCAGGCGGCCCAGTTCACGCACTCCTGCTTCATGGTCACCCCCTACGAGGGCTACATCGCAGTGGCGGAGAAGCTCAGCGAACTCACGCCTGTCCCGGGCCAGAGCCGCTCGGCGCTGTTCAACTCAGGCGCCGAAGCGGTCGAGAACGCGGTGAAGATCGCACGCGCCTACACCGGCAAGCAGGCCGTGGCGGCCTTCGACCATGCCTACCACGGCAGGACCACCCTGACGATGACGCTGACCGCGAAGTCGATGCCCTATAAGCACAGCTTCGGACCCTTCGCACCGGAGATCTACCGGGTGTCCGGCTCATACCCCTACCGGGACGGCCTCACCGGCGACCAGGCAGCCGAGCGGGCCATCGATCAGCTGGAGAAGCAGATCGGCGCCGGGTCACTGGCCGCCGTCATCATCGAGCCCATCCAGGGTGAGGGCGGATTCATCGTCCCGGCGGAGGGTTTCCTGACCCGGGTCTCCCAGTGGTGCCGCGAGAATGACGTGCTCTTCATCGCTGACGAGATCCAGACCGGATTCGCCAGAACCGGTGCCTGGTTCGCCTGCGCGGAGGAAGGCGTCGAGCCTGATCTGATCACCACCGCCAAGGGAATCGCGGGGGGCATGCCGCTCTCAGCCGTCACAGGTCGCGCCGACGTCATGGACGCCGCCCATTCCGGCGGGCTCGGCGGCACCTACGGCGGGAATCCGGTGGCCTGCGCCGCTGCGCTCGGCGCCATCGGCACTATGGAGGAGCTGGACCTGCTCAGCCGCGCTCGGGAGATCGAAGCGCTGGTCACCGAGCACTTGCGGGCAGCCCAGGCCAACGATGCGCGCATCGGGGATATCCGCGGGCGCGGGGCGATGCTCGCCGTCGAGCTGGTGGACCCCGAGACCGCCGCGCCCGAGGCCGCACTCGCCGGTGCCGTCGCAGCCGCTGCCCGCGCCGTCGGCGTCGTGACGCTGACCTGCGGGACCTACGGCAACGTGATCCGGCTGCTGCCTCCGCTGACCATCGACGACGAGCTGCTGCGCGAAGGGCTGACCGTCATCACCGAGGCCCTCGCGGCGCGCTGAAGCTGAAGGAGAACGATGACCTCCATCACCGTGACCAACCCCGCTACCGGCGCCGCCCTCGGCTCAGTGCATGACACCACGCCCGCGGAAGCCGCAGCTCTGGTCGAGAGCGCCCACATGGGGTTCCAGGCCTGGCGGCAGTCGTCACCCCGGCACCGCGCCGACGTCCTGATGAAGGCCTTCACCCAGATGGCGGACCAGAAGGAGCGGCTGGCCGGGATCATCAGCCAGGAGAACGGCAAGTCACTCAACGACGCCGCAGCGGAGGTCAGCTACGCCGCAGAGTTCTTCCGCTGGTACGCCGAAGAAGCCGTCCGCCCCGCCGGAGACTACTCCCCGGCCCCGGCCGGGGGCGTGCGCAACATCGTGACGCGCCATCCGGTGGGCGTCGCCGTGCTGATCACGCCTTGGAATTTCCCTGCGGCCATGGCCACGCGGAAGATCGGCCCGGCACTGGCCGCCGGATGCTCCGTGCTCCTCAAGCCAGCTGCGGAGACGCCGCTGACGGCCTTCGCGATCGCCGATATCCTCCGCGAGGCCGGCGTTCCCGAGGGCGTAGTGCACGTCGCCGCGACCACGGACGCCTCCGGCGTGGTCTCCGCCTGGCTGGCCGATGACCGGGTGCGCAAACTCTCCTTCACCGGCTCCACCCAGGTCGGCCGGATACTGCTGGGCCAGTGCGCGGACCGGGTCCTCAACACCTCGATGGAGCTCGGTGGGAACGCCCCCTTCATCGTCACCG
>DXGD01000100.1 GCA_019114115.1 Candidatus Nesterenkonia stercoripullorum | reverse complement strand
GCCGTCGGACCGCTGCTGACCGCTCTGGCCTGGTTCGCCGCCTTCGTGTTCTTCGCACCGGTGCTGTGGATGGTGATGACCAGCTTCAAGCAGGAGAACGAGGCGGCGTCCTCGCCGCCGACGTTCATCTTCTCGCCGACGCTGGATCAGTACCGCAATATCTTCAGCTCAGATGCCGGGGGATACTTCCTCAACTCGTTCATCGCGACGGCAGTCTCCACGCTGCTGGTGCTGCTGCTGGCGATACCGGCGGCCTATGCGCTGAGCATCCGGCCGGTGAAGCGGACTCAGGACGCCCTGTTCTTCTTCATCTCCACCAAGATGCTGCCGGTCGTGGCGGTCATCATGCCGATCTACGTGATCGCCGGTCAGCTGAGCATCCTGGACAACATCATCACCCTGATCATCCTCTACACGGCGATGAACCTGCCGATCGCGATCTGGATGATGCGCTCCTTCTTCCTCGAAGTGCCAACTGAGGTGCTGGAAGCTGCGTCGATGGACGGCGCCTCGCTGATGACCACGATGCGCCGCGTGCTCATCCCGATGGTCACCCCGGGCATCGCTGCCACCGCGCTGATCTGCGTGATCTTCGCGTGGAACGAGTTCTTCTTCGCACTGAACCTGACCGCGGCGAACGCTGCGACCGTGCCGATCTACCTGATGAGCACGATGACCTCCGAGGGCCTCTTCCTCGCGCAGCTCTCCGCAGCCTCCGTGCTGGCCTCCCTCCCGGTGGTCCTGGCCGGCTGGTTCGCGCAGAAGCAGCTGGTCCGCGGCCTCTCCATGGGCGCCGTGAAATAGGCCGACGACGCCGGTGCGGCTCGGTGCGGGCGCCTGCGGGCATCCGTGCCGAGCCACACCTGTTCTCCCCTCACGGGACGTCACCGCGGCGTCATCGGCGTGGGCTGCTCATTCCTGGCTCAGGCCTGCCGCCGGCTGGGTGCGGGAGAAGGCCCGGGCCGGGATGGCCGCCGCGAGAAGTGCTGCCGCGATCGTGGCCACCCAGATCAGGCCCATGCGGACCCACGGAACGGTCAGTCCCACGGACATGTCGTCGTGACCGACGAGCGAGGCGACTCCGGCCCAGCCGAAGTACACGCCCAGCGCGCTGCCCAGCACGAGCGCCACGACGGCCATGAGCACGGCCTCGAGCGAGATCATCGATCGCACACCAGATCGGGTCATCCCCAGCGCTCGCAGCAGCGCCGCTTCACGACGTCGTTCCACCACGGAGAGCGCGAGCGTGTTGCTGACTCCGAGGACGGCGACGATCACCGAGGCGGCCAGCAGCACCAGCACCACGATCAGCACCGTGTCCACGACGTCGTCCACCGATGCGCGCATCTCCGCAGGTTCCAGGTGCACCTCAGAAGCCACGGACTCGAGGGCTGAGCGGAGCCTGGTGAGGTCCGCCGCAGTGGCGTCATCGGAGAGCCGCAACATCGTGACCTGGGAGGATTCGCGTGTCGGCGTCAGGTCGGCTGCTTCGTCCGAGCCCTCCCCCGGCACGCCGGCGACATCTTCACCGATCATCGAGACGCCGAGCTGGAGCATATCGTCCCAGTCCAGGTCCTCACTTCGCGTGATGCCGCTGGAGAGCAGATCCGACTGCGAGACCTCGACGAGATCAGTCTCCACATCCTCCATCTCAGAGTATGTGACGACGTCGCCGGAGAACTCGGCGTGGTCGGTGACGATCTCCTCTGCCTCAAGGGTGTCCTGCAGCTCCGGTGACGTCGCCACGACGGCACCGTCTACGGGGTAGCGCTCCGTCAGCTCGTCGGCCATGAACCTCTGCGCCGTCGTCGCGCCGACCGTCATGGTGGCCACCAGCGTCACGCCGATCAGCAGCGCCGAGGTCGTCGAGGCGATCCTGCCGGGAGTCTGCCGGGCGTTGTTCGCCACGATGCCAGCAGCTACGCGGCCGCGGAAGATCCTGGCCCAGAGCCTGCCCAGCGCGGAGACCAGGCGGGGTACCAGCGGGCGGCAGAGGATGAGCACACCGATGAACCCGATGATCGCCCCGGCGATACCCACTGGTGCCAGATTGGTCATCGCCGCACCCAGCACTGCGGCGAGCCCGGCGGCAGTCAGCAGCCCTCCCAGCACGAGCCGCAGCACCGACCCGCTGCTCTCGGCCGGCACGACTTCCACCGGACGCAGCGCCTCCATGGGCGCAATGCGCCCTGATCGCAGTGCAGGCAGCGCAGTGCTGATCACCGTGACGCCGACGCCCAATGTCACCCCGGCGATCACGGCAACCGCAGTGGGCTGGGCGGTGGCGAAGCCGGGCAGCCACATCTGGCTGGCCAGAGTGGAGGCACCGTAGGCGAAGCACCAGCCCAGCACGACGCCTGCAGCGGCTCCGACGAGGCCCAGGACCGCACCTTCGGCCAGAGTCGCGCGGATGACCTGTGCCGAGGTCGCTCCTACTGCTCTGAGCAAAGCCATCATGGCCGTGCGGGAGACCACCAGCACCTGGAACGTGTTGTAGATGACCAGCGCCGAGACGAACAGTGCGATCGCGCCGAAACCGAAGCCGACCATCGTGAGCATCGTGGTCCCGCCGGAGAGCTGTTCGATCCAGACATCCACGATCTCGGCCTGCGTGAGGACCACGACGTTGCCGATGGCAGTGCCGCCGTCGACACCGGGCCCGGGCTCCCTGTCGGTCTCCTCGCCCGCACTGTCCTGAGCTGGCAGCTCACCGTGATCCATCATCTCGGAGACCAGCTCAGCAGTGCGCTCTGCGAAATCTTGCTGCGCCTGCTCGTCATTGTGGCCGTCGCCGAGCACCACCATGATCGCATCCGGACTGGCGAATTCGTCGAAGGACCCCATCGTCTGGTCCGTGACCAGCGCCTGGTCAGCGGTGTGTGCGCCATCAGATATGCCGACGACGGTGAGTTCCTGCTCCTCAGGCGGCTCAGTGGTGATCGTATCGCCGACCTCGAGGTCATAGGCGTCGGCGAGCTGGCCGCCGATGAGCAGCTCTGCGTCGTCATCGGGAAGCTCGCCCTCGTCGACGTCGATATCGGCGTATTCGGGGACCTGGCTGAGCATTGTGAACCCTCCGGTCCCCGAGCTGTCGAACATGATGCTGGTGGCGCTGAGCGCCTGTGCAGTGTCCACCTCGGGCTGCTCCGCGATCTTCTCGGCGAGCCTGCCGGCGTAGTCCGTGCCAGGATCGGGCGCGCCCTCATCGGGGCTGCCTTCCTGGCTCGTCGCGTCGTCGGGGAACCACAGGCCCTGCGTATCCACGACGACGTCGGCGCCAGCGGCCTGGGCCTGTGCTTGAGCCTCCATGGTGCGGTTGAACGAATCCACGAGCAGCAGCGCAGTCACGACGAAGGCCACCGAGATCGTGATCGCGAGTCCTGCCGAGAACAGCCTCTTCCCACCGGCCCGCAGGTTGGCCCTGAGGATCGGCTGCCGGCTCATGCGGCGACCTCGACCATCACCGCGGCGAGATCCGCCGCACTGGGCTGATCCAGGGTGTCCACGACGCGCCCGTCGGCCAGCAGCACCGTGCGGTCCGCCTGGGCTGCGGCGTTGACGTCGTGAGTGACCATGATGACGGTCTGGCCGAACTCGTCGACGGCGGCCCGCAGCAGACGGAGCACTTCGGCACCGGTCGTCTGATCGAGGTTGCCCGTGGGCTCATCGGCGAAGATCACCGAGGGCCGGGCGACGAGCGCGCGCGCCACCGCGACGCGCTGCTGCTGCCCACCGGAGAGCTCGAAGGGCCGGTGCCCCAGCCGATCGGTCAGCCCGAGCCGCTCCAGGACAGCAGCCAAGAAGTCCCTGTCCACGGCCTGGCCGCCCAGCGCGGACGGCAGCAGGATGTTCTCCCGCGCCGTCATCGAAGGCACCAGGTTGTAGGCCTGGAAGACGAATCCGATGTTCTCCCGGCGGACTTTCGTGAGCTGATTGTCGCTGAGGCCGGTGAGCTGCGTGCCACCGACGACGACGGACCCGGAGTCCGGCACATCGAGCCCGGCCAGCACGTGCATCAGCGTCGACTTCCCGGAGCCCGAGGGTCCCATCACCGCGGTGAACTTCGCTGCGGGGAAGGACACGCTCAGGTCCTTGAGGGGGTGGACGGCGGCATCGCCGGTGCCGTAGGTCTTGTTGAGCGCCTCAGCCTGTACGGCGCTGAGCACTGCAGGTGCTGCAGTCATGGGATAGGCATCCGTTCTCTCGTGGTCAGGTTCGCTCAGCTGATGGAGCGACTGTTTCCACGCTATGAGGGCGCCATGCCTCGGCACATCGGGCCGCAGAAGGGTCTGCACCTCATCCTGCAGGTGGAGAAGGATCATCCCCAGGGACGGTGGCCCCTACGGCTCAGGCCTGGCCGGTCTCATAGGCGAAGACGACGGCCTGCACGCGATCCCGCACTTCGAGCTTCGCCAGCACCTGCCCGACGTGAGTCTTCACAGTGGCCTCGGAGAGGTAGAGGCGCTGCGCGATCTCGGTGTTGGAGTCCCCTGTGGCCATCTCCTGGAGGACCTCCCGTTCCCGGTTGGTCAGCCGGTCGAGGTATTCCTGCTGGCGGGCCGTCGGCGTCTTCGCCGTCGTGCCGGAGAGCAGCGTGGCATCCAGCAGCCTGCGTGTAGTGGTGGGAGCCACGACGGCGCCTCCGACGGTCACCGTTCGGATCGCGTCCAGCAGGACTTCGGGCTGCACGTCTTTGAGCAGGAAGCCGGAGGCGCCCGAGCGCAGTGCCTCCAGGGCGTACTCATCGGTGTCGAAGGTCGTGAGCACGATGATCTTCGTGCGGCTGAACGCAGGGTCCCCGGCGATGCGGCGCGTAGCTTCGAGTCCGTCCATGCGCGGCATGCGAATGTCCATCAGGACGACATCCGGGGCGTGCGCCTGAACCGCGGCAAGAGCCTCCTGCCCGTCGCCGGCTTGGGCCACGACGTCCATATCGGGCTGCGAATCGATGACCATCGCGAAACCTGCTCGCAGCAGCGTCTGATCGTCGGCGAGCAGCACGTGCCGCGACCGGCCCGGCCCCTGATCGGCCTCCGTCATTGAACCTCCCCTTTTTCTGGGTCCATGATGCCATGCGCGAGGACTGCCCAGGGGGCTACAGCGGAGGCGCCTACAGAGGGAACTCTGCCGTGACCGTGAAGCCCCTGGCATGCGGCTGTGCAGATACGCTGCCTCCGTAGAGCGCCGCTCGCTCCTGCATGCCCAGCAGCCCGGAGCCCGCCCCCTCGGTGACCGCGCGGGCGCCCGCACCGGTATCGCTGACATCGAGCATGAGCCGCGGGGACGGATCCGATTCGATCCACAGCCGGACCAGGCTGCTGACATTGCCCCCACCGTGCTTGATCGTATTGGTGAGTGCTTCCTGGATGATGCGGTAGACCGCGAGGCCCATGCCTTCCGGCAGCTGGGGAAGACCTCCCAGCTTCTCCTTCAGGCCCTGCGTCGAATCCGCACGCGCACCGGGCTCGGCGATTCCAGTTCCGGCGGGACTGGGCTGAGCAGCACTCGGTTCAGCGGCACTCGGTTCAGCGGCGCTGGGCTCAGCGGAACCGACCTCCGCTCGCACGTCGACCCCGGCTGCCCGCACATCGTCGAGCAGCTGCGGGAGCTCATGCAGGCCCGGGGCGGGGCGCACT
>DXGD01000099.1 GCA_019114115.1 Candidatus Nesterenkonia stercoripullorum | reverse complement strand
GAGTGGACTGCGAATCGTCGCTGACCGGGGCCTGCTCTGTGTCGCTTGCGCGCGGGGACGTCATAGGGGTGCACCTCCTGTGCGGCTCGAAATATCCGACCTGCTATATCTCAGTGCCGCCTTGACCGGCTCGGTGGGGGCCTCACGGGCTCGGCCGAGTCAGGTAGATGCACAGACGTGCCTCAGGCTCATGCTCATCACGAGCAAGAACGGGCAACCGGACTAGTGTAGTCCTTCTCCGGCCAAGTATCGAGCCGAACGGCGTCCCTCTGGTCAGCGGGTGCGGGCCGCCAGCCGATGGTTGAGGTCGGCCGTCGTCGTGTACAGGTCACGGAACAGCGGGAAGAGTTCCTGGTAGGTCTCCTGAGCCCGCGGGTCCGGCTCGATGCGCGAGACGATCGGGTTCCAGCGGTGGATCTCAGGCGCACCCAGGGAGCCTTCGCCAGTGGAGGTATCTCCTGACGCCTGGGCGCTGAGGAACGCCGCGCCGTAGGAGGCTCCTACGGTGACGCGGGGGACTTCCTGAGCGAGACCGGTGACGTCGGAGACGATCTGCAGCCACAGGGGCCCACGGGTGCCCCCTCCCGCTGCCACGATGCGCTCGATGCTGGCCCCGGCCAGGCGCATCTCATCGATGTTGTGCCGCACGGCCATGGCTGTCGATTCCAGTGCGGCGCGGTAGATGTCCCCGCTGGTGTGCTGCAGCGTGAGCCCGGCGATGGTGCCGCGGGCTTGGGGATCCATCAACGGGCTGCGCTCCCCGGCGAAGTACGGCAGCATCAGCAGACCGCCAGCTCCGGCGGGGGAGGACGTCGCCTCACGCAGCAGCTCAGGGTAGTCCTTGCCGGTCAGGTCCTTGACCCAGGTCGTCAGTGCGCCCGCAGTGGCGAGCCCGCCGGCGAGATCCCGGGTGCCGGAGAACACCCCCGCCGTCGTCCACATCGACGGCGAGCGTAGGGTGCCTGTCCTTGTCGTGTTGATGAGGAACATCGTGGTCCCGTACATCAGGTGCACATCGTGGGGACTGTACGATCCCGTGCTGGCGGCCTCAGCCCACGCGTCTATCGCCCCGGCGATGACGGGGATCCCGGCTGGCAGCCCGGTAGCTTCGGCGGCGGCCGAGGTGACGAGCCCGGCGACGTCTGAGCTCCACATCAGTCGGGGCTTCTCAAGGTGGCCCGCGAAACGCTCCCACCACGCCCGATGCCAGGCGCCGTCGTCGATGAGGTAGAGCGGGGACAGCTGGCTCGCAGACTGGTGGTCGAGGACGTATTCTCCGGTCAGGTTCCACGCCAGCCAGGACGACGGCATGAAGACCCGGCGCGCCTGCTCGAAGCGGTCCGGCTCATGATCTGCGACCCAGCGGATCTTCGGCCCGCCGGCCTGTGAGGTCAGCAATGAGCCGCCTAGCCGGCTGATCTCCTCGGCGCCGAGTTCAGCGGTCAGCTCGGCACAGATGTCCGTAGCCCGGGTGTCGATGCCGTAGAGGATGGCGGGACGGACCGGGCGGTGGTCCTCATCCGTCAGCAGGACGCAGGGCCCCATCCCGCTGACCCCCACACTGGTCACTCGGGCTTGCGGGCATTCAGCCAGGAGGGCACTGCTCAGCTGGACGAATTCCTGCCACCACACATCGCCGTCCATCTCGAACCAGCCGGGGTGGGGGCGGTCGACGGCATGGTGATGCGTCACTGTGGCAAGGACATCACCGCAGGAGACGTCAACCAGCACCGCTTTGCTGCTCGACGTCCCGATGTCCACACCGAGTGCACAACGCATCATCCCGACCCACTTTCACCTGGCGCTTTCGGGGCTGAACCTACCTCTCAGCCTACTGGTGATCGACAGTCGTGACCTCCGCCATGTCGCAGATCGCGTGAGGCTCCTAGACTAGAGGGCAGGCGTTTTTTGCACGCACCGTTCGGCGTCGGCACTGCCGGCGGCCGAAACACTCTCTACGGGAAGGCCGGACTATGCCTACTGTGGCCCGCAATATCGTCGATACGCTCCATGCCAGCGGAGTCCAGCGCATGTACGGCATCGCTGGTGACTCGCTGAACGGTCTCACTGATGCGATCCGGTCGGCGGGGACCCTCGAGTGGATGGGCGTGCGTCATGAGGAGGCGGCCGGTTTTGCAGCCAGCGCCGAATCGCAGATCACCGGTGAGCTTGCGGTCTGCGCAGGCAGTTGCGGCCCGGGCAACCTGCACCTGATCAACGGGCTCTACGACGCCCAGCGGTCGCGGGTCCCTGTGCTGGCCATTGCGGCCCAGATCCCGAGCGAGGAGATCGGCTCAGGGTATTTCCAGGAGACTCACCCGCAGGAGATCTTCCGCGAGTGCTCTGTCTACCTGGAGCATGTCTCCAGTGCGTCCCAGATGCCCCGGCTGCTGCGCATCGCGATGCGGGAGGCCATTGAGAAGCGCGGCGTCGCTGTGCTGGTCATCCCCGGTGACGTGCTGCTGCAGGACATCGACGCCGATCCCGTCGCCATCGGGGCCACGTCCTCCCGGGTCATACCGGATGAAAGTGCGCTGGAGGCTGCTGCTGAGGCCCTCAACGGGTCCCGCAAGACGACGATCCTGGCTGGTGCGGGCGTCGCCGGCGCGCATGCTGAGCTGATTGCCGTCGCAGAGCGGCTGCAAGCTCCGATTGTCCACGCCATGCGAGGCAAAGAGCATGTCGAATGGGACAACCCCTACGACGTCGGCATGACAGGTCTGCTGGGGTACGCCTCCGGGTACCACGCGCTGATGGACTGTGATGTGCTGCTCATCCTCGGCTCTGACCTGCCCTATCAGCAGTTCTACCCCTCCGAGGCCACCGTCATCCAGGTCGATCTGCGCGGTGAGCAGCTCGGGCGGCGGACCCCGATCGACGTCGGGCTCGTCGGGGGAGTGCGCGAAACTGTGGAGCAGCTTCTTCCGAAGCTGACGGAGACACGCAGCTCCAAGCACCTCAACGCCGCGCAGAAGCACTTCGCGAAGACGCGCAAGGAACTCGACTCACTGGCCACGCCGTCCAAGCGGACCATTCACCCGCAGTACCTGGCCCGGCTGCTCGACCAGGCCGCGGAGGACGACGCCGTCTTCATCCCCGACGTCGGATCCCCCGTGGTCTGGGCGAGCCGCTACCTCACCATGAACGGGCGACGCCGGCTCCTGGGGTCCTTCGTCCACGGCTCCATGGCCAACGCACTCTCCCAGGCGATCGGCGCGCAGTCCGTCGAGCCGGATAAGCAGGTCATCGCGATGGCCGGCGACGGCGGACTCACCATGCTCCTGGGCGAGCTGCTCACCGCAGTCCAGCACAAGCTCCCCGTCAAGACCGTGGTCTTCAACAACTCCTCGCTGAATTTCGTCGAGGTGGAGATGAAGGCCGCCGGTTTCGTCAACTACGCGACCGAGCTGGAGAATCCGGACTTCTCCGCGGTCGGGCAGGCCCTGGGCATGCACTCCATCCGCGTGGAACGCTCCGCCGACCTCCCCGCCGCGGTGGCGGAGTTCCTGGCCCACGACGGCCCGGCCCTGCTCGACGTCGTCACCGAACGGCAGGAGCTCTCGATCCCGCCAGCCATCACGGCCGAACAGGCTAAGGGCTTCACGCTCTACGCCATCCGCACAGTGCTCAGTGGCAAAGGCGATGAGCTCTTCGACCTGGCCAAGACCAACTTCCGGCAGCTCTTCTAATGCGCGTGACGATCGCCCCGCACACCGAAGGCGTGCTCAATGCCGATGCCGGCTCCGTGGTGCAGCGCAGTGTGCTGCCCTCCGGAGTGCGGGTCCTCTCCGAGTCGATGCCCGGGCAGCGATCGGTGACTATCGGCTTCTGGATCGCTGTGGGCTCCCGTGATGAAGCTGATCACCAGCATGGATCCACCCATTTCCTGGAGCACCTGCTGTTCAAAGGGACCCATACGCGCTCAGCACTGGACATCGCGGCCGCCTTCGACGCGGTCGGCGGAGAGTCCAATGCGATGACAGCCAAAGAGCACACCTGCTACTACGCAAGGATTCTGGATACCGACCTGCCGATGGCCGTGGAGGTGCTCACCGATATGGTGACCTCCGCGGTCATCGACCCGCAGGAGATGGAGACCGAGCGCGGGGTGATCCTCGAAGAGCTCGCGATGGATGAGGACGATCCGGCCGACGTCGTCCACGAACGCTTCGCCGGCCAGGTGCTCGACGGGCACCCGCTGGGTCGCCCCATCGGCGGAACGCCTGAAGAGATCAACGCCGCCACGCGCGACGATGTCTTCGCGCACTTCACGCACTGGTACCGGCCCGAGGAGCTGGTGATCACGGCTGCCGGCGGGCTGGATCACGAGCAGCTGTGCGCATTGGTCTCCGCGGCGCTGGCCCGTTCGAGCTGGGAGCTCAAGACTGACGCCTCGCCAGCGTCACGGCGCGTCACGGAAGAGACCGTCATCCCAGTCCGGGCAGGGCAGGAGGCGATCACCAAATCAGTGGAGCAGTCCCAGGTGATCCTCGGCGGACGCGGTCTCTCCGCGTCTGATGAGGACCGATTCAGCCTTTCCGTGCTGCACGCGATCCTCGGCGGAGGCATGTCGTCGCGGCTCTTCCAGGAAGTGCGTGAGCGGCGCGGCCTCGCCTATTCCACGTATTCCTTCTCCTCTGCCCACGCGGACGCAGGGTATTTCGGTCTCTACGCCGGCTGCCTGCCCTCCAAAGTGGACAAAGTGAGCGAGGTGATGGGCTTGGAGCTGGACCGCATCGCCGCAGAGCCGGTCACCACCGAAGAACTCGAACGGGCTCAGGGCCAGCTCAGGGGAGCCACAGTACTCGGCATGGAGGACACGGCTGCGCGGATGTCCAGGCTGGGCCG
>DXGD01000098.1 GCA_019114115.1 Candidatus Nesterenkonia stercoripullorum | reverse complement strand
GAAGGCGATTCCGTGGGCTTCGCCGTCACCGCCGCAGAAGCCGGTGAGGTGCTGACCTCGCCCGAGAGCTTCACCGAGACGGTGAGCACCGGGCAGTGCGTGCAGCGCTAGCGCTGTCCTGACCTGAGGTGGCTGCGGCCAAGCTGCTGCGTTTCACTCGCCCCGTTTCACGGGCCGCCGACACAGGCCCCGCTTCACAGGCCGCCGACACAGGCCCGTCTCGGCAGCGCGCCTCAGCTGCCGCTCTCTAGCTGCTCAGATACGCGGCCAGGTGCTCGATGGCGAAGCGGTAGCCGGTCGACCCGGCTCCGGCGATGACGGCTTCGGCCACAGGGGAGACATAGGAGTGTGAGCGGAAGGCCTCACGGGCGTGCACGTTCGAGAGGTGGACTTCGACCACTGGCAGCGCCGTCGCCCGGAGCGCGTCGGCGATGGCCACTGAGGTGTGCGTGTAGGCCGCCGGATTGATGACGATGCCGTCCGCTGTGCCCCGAGCGGCCTGGATCGCGTCCACGAGGGCGCCTTCATGATTGGACTGCACCGTGTCGAGGTCATAGCCCAGATCGGCGGCAGCCCGATGGCACAGGGCGTTGATGTCCTCCAGCGATTCCGAGCCGTAGATGCCCGGTTCCCGGGTGCCCAGCATATTCAGGTTGGGGCCGTGGACGATGAGCAGGCGGCCGGTGGCTGAGGACATCGAATTCTCCTTGATCGGTCAGTGGCCGTGAGGCCGGTAGGCGATGTGGCTCCAGCGTAGCCGGTGCCCTGAGCACGGCGCGCCAGGCGCGTGCTGTGCTCACACGAAGGGGCCCGCCTCCCGCGTTCTGCCGGAAGCGGGCCCCTTCGTGAACCCCCTCGTGAAAACGGGTCGGTCAGCTCTGGCCGTGTTTGGCCCGCATGTCCTCAGCGATCTGCTGCATGACGCCCGGGTCCGCGAGCGTGGACGCGTCCCCGGCTTCCCGGCCCTCCGCGACATCCTTGAGCAGCCGGCGCATGATCTTCCCGGAGCGCGTCTTGGGCAGCTCGGGCACCGTGAGCACATTGCGCGGCTTGGCGATCGCGCCGATCTGCTTGCCCACATGGGCACGCAGCTCCTGCTCGAGCGCCTCGGAATCCTCGTCTTCTCCGGACCCGCGCAGGATGACGAAGGCGACCACGGCTTCACCGGTCGTCGCGTCCTGAGCACCGACGACGGCGGACTCCGCGACCCGCGGGTGGCTGACGAGCGCGGACTCGATCTCGGTGGTGGAGAGCCGGTGCCCGGAGACGTTCATGACATCGTCGACACGGCCCATGAGCCAGATATCGCCGTCCTCATCGGTCCGGGCGCCGTCGCCGGCGAAGTAGACGTTGTCGAATCGGGACCAGTAGGTGTCCTTATAGCGCTCCGGGTTGTTCCAGATCCCGCGGAGCATCGCCGGCCAGGGCTCCTTGATGACCAGCAGGCCGGCTTTGCCGCGCTCCAGTGGCTCACCCATCTCATCGACGACGCCCACTTCGATGCCTGGCACGGCAGACTGGGCGGAGCCTGGCTTCGTCGCCGTGACGCCCGGCAGGGGAGTGATCATATGGGCGCCGGTCTCGGTCTGCCACCAGGTGTCCACGATGGGCGCGGGGTCGGCCTTGGGCTCATTGCCGGGCCCGTTGTTGGCGCCGATGACCTCGCGGTACCACATCCACGCTTCGGGGTTGATGGCCTCGCCCACAGTGCCCAGCACCCGGATGCTGGAGAGATCGTACTGGTCGGGGATTTCGCGGCCCCACTTCATGCACGTCCGGATGGCGGTGGGAGCGGTGTAGAACTGGGTGACCCCGTACTTCTGCACGATCTCCCACCAGCGGCCCTTATGCGGAGTGTCCGGGGTGCCTTCATAGACGACCTGGGTCGTCCCGTTGGCCAGCGGGCCGTACACGATATAGGAATGCCCGGTGACCCAGCCGACGTCGGCCGTGCACCAGAAGACGTCGCTTTCCGGCCGCAGGTCGAAGGTGTCGCGGTGCGTGACGGCCGTCTGGGTGAGATATCCGCCGGTGGTGTGGAGGATGCCCTTGGGCTTGCCGGTGGTTCCCGAGGTGTAGAGGATGAACAGCGGGTGCTCGGCGTCGTGCGGGACGTAGCGGTGCTCGCTCGATTGCTGCGGGACGAGGTCGTGCCACCAGGTGTCGATCTCGCCGAAGTCCGTGGGCTCGCCATTGCGCTGCACGACGACGACGTTGTCCACCGTGTGGCCAGGGGCCGAGAGGGCCGCGTCCACCTGGGGCTTCAGTGCCGAGGGCTTGCCGCGCCGGTAGGAGCCGTCGGCGGTGACGACGAGCTTGGCCTCGGCGTCGTCGATCCTGGAGCGCAGCGCATCGGAGGAGAAGCCGCCGAAGACCACGGAGTGGATCGCCCCGATGCGGGCGCAGGCGAGCATGGTGATGATGGTCTCGGGGATCATCGGCATGTAGATCGCGACCCGGTCACCCTTGGCCAGGCCGAGTGATTCGAAGGCGTTCGAGGCCCGGTTCACCTCGGCGCTGAGCTCTTGATACGTGATGGTGCGGGTATCACCGGGCTCACCTTCGAAATGGATGGCGACGCGGTCGCCGTTCCCATTCTCCACGTGCCGATCCACAGCGTTGTAGGCGACATTGATCTCTCCGCCGATGAACCACTTCGCGAAGGGGGCATCGGACCAGTCCAGCGTCTGGGTGAAGTCGGTGTCCCAGCTCAGTGTGCTGCGTGCCTGGTCGGCCCAGTACTGCAGCCGGTCGGCGGCCGCTTGCTCATAGCGCTCGGATGTCGCTACGGCGTGAGCTGCGAACTCGGCACTGGGCGGGAACGAGCGCTCTTCCTTCTGCAGGCTGTCCAGCTGATTGTCTGCTGGTGGAGTGGGGTTCATGCGTTCTCCTCCTCGAGTGCGACGGCAGCCTGGTGACCGGCCGCCTTGGGGCATGACGAGCGTGACGACGTGCGTCGGCACTGTGATCGGCACTGTGAGCCGTGAGGCGTTCCACAGAAATCGTGTCCGTCATCACAATACAGGCAATGGTGCGCCAGCTTCGAGGGCTCCTTCAGTGTCTCACCTGCCGTAAAGCGCTCTGACTAGGCATTATGTAGTTTCGGACGGATCGAGCGGTAGTGATCCTGCGGTGAACGGTGCCTCATTCAGGCGCGCTATCCGTAGAATGAGGCGGATGAGTTCGACAGCTGACATGCGGGAGACGCCCCTGGCGCGTACGCGGAGAGTGCGGAAGATCAACCGTGAGCTGGGCCGGGCCTACCCGTATGCGGTGGCAGAACTCGATTTCGAGAACGCGTTCGAGCTGCTGGTGGCCACAGTGCTCTCAGCTCAGACCACGGACGTCAGGGTGAACTCCATCACCCCTGAGCTCTTCCGCCGCTTCCCCGATGCCCAGGCTATGGCGCTGGCTGATGAGCGGGAGCTGCAGGATCTCATCCGGTCCACCGGGTTCTACAAGGCGAAGGCGAGCTCCTTGCTGGGGCTCTCTCAGGCGCTGGTTGCCGAGCACGAGGGGGAAGTGCCGGCGCGCCTGGACGCCCTGGTGAAGCTGCCAGGCGTCGGGCGAAAGACGGCGTTCGTCGTGCTGGGCAACGCTTTCGGGCGACCGGGGCTCACCGTGGACACGCACTTCGGGCGATTGGCCCGGCGACTGGAGATGACCACCGAAGAGGACCCGGTGAAGGTGGAGAAGGACGTCGCCGCACTCTTCGAACCACGGGACTGGACGATGCTCTCGCACCGGCTGATCTTTCACGGCCGTCGGGTATGTCATTCCCGCAAACCAGCATGCGGGGCGTGTCCTATAGCGAAGTGGTGCCCTTCGTTCGGAATCGGTGAGACGGATCCGGCGGAAGCGCATCAGCTGCTGAAGTATGAGCTCGCCCCAGGCCGCGAAGACCTCGCCGAGAAGATGCGGGCGGGCTACACCCGGCGGCAGCTGCGGGCAGAAGGGTATTCGCTCGGTGCCTGACTGGTCTCAGGCGGGGGAGGACCTCCGGCGAGTCGTCGCTGAATCCTTCGAGTTCCGGGCACAGGCCCCTGAAGCTGCTGCCAACGGGGCGTGGTGGGACGCCGAGGGGACTCTGCTCCCGATTCGGCGAAGGCTCACGGCCGGCGCATGGCGGGAAGCAGCTGTGCTGCTGGTCTTCCATCCCGGACACGAGCGGGCGAGTGGGGACGGCCTCGACCGCGCAGTCAGACCGCATGTGCTGCTGACAGAGCGTGCAGCGGTGCTGGCGAATCACCCCGGGGAGGTCGCCTTTCCCGGCGGCTCGAGGGACGCCGCCGACGTCGACGTCGTCCACACCGCCGTCCGGGAGGCGGCGGAGGAAGTATCACTGCACGCGGAGGCACTACGGGTTCTCGGCCCGCTGCCCCCGGCGCCCCTGCCCATCAGCAGCTTCATAGTCACACCCGTGCTTGCCGTCGCTGAGAACCTGGGTGTGCTCGTGCCTGAGGCGGGCGAAGTGGAGCGGGTCTTCTCAGTGGAGGTCGAGGCCCTCTCCGATCCGCGCAACCGCTACTCCACCGTGCTGCGCCGCGGCCGTCAGGTGTTTCGAGGGCCGGCTTTCGTCATCGACGGCACGCTCGTATGGGGTTTCACCGCGGTGCTGCTCGACCGGCTGCTCGACCGTCTGGGCTGGGCGCGCGACTGGGACCCGAGCCGTGAAATCGACCCTCGGGACTACCAGCTGCTGTGACGAATCGGCCCGCAGCACGAGGCCATCCAGTTTTCCCCAGCCGCTGTGGTAGACCAGAGTCGGCGGCAACGACCCACACCCGGGGCCGTGAAGCCCCCGTGTTCCCCGTGCCTGACGCACTCTGGGGGCATGTCTGCTGAGTATGCCCCCGGTCCCGCAAGCACTGCGCCATCCGGCCCGCAGGTCCTGCTGGTCACCGATGATGAATCCCTGCACGAGGACGTGGCGCTGATCGCGGCAGTCGCCGCCGTTCGGCTGCAGCGCTGCACGAGTTGGGCTGGCGTCCCCGACGCGGAGTACGCCGTCGTGATGTGCGGTGCCGACGCGCTGCCGCCTCAGGGCAGAGCATCGGGACCGGTTTTGCTCATCGGATCCGTGGTGGGGGCCGGACCCGAGGCGGGTGCCGGGTCAGCAGAGGGACCGGCAGCGGGGCCGCCTGAGCAGACGCGGGCACAGGCTACCGCACTGACGTCGGTGCAGGACCTGTGGTCGCTGGCCTCACAGTACACAGAGCTGTGGCCAGTGCCGCTGCCCGCGGCGGAAGCGTGGCTCAGTGAGCATATCGGCGCACGGGTCTCAGATGTCGCTGCGGGGACCACGATCGCGGTGTCCGGTGCGATAGGCGGTGCAGGCGCTAGCACCGTCGGCTACCTGCTCGCTGCAGCACTGGCCTCCCGCAGCATCCCGGTGGCGCTCATTGACGCCGATGCCGCGTGGGGGAGCGGCCTGTCGGGACTCCTTGGTGAACCCAGCCAGAACGGTGCGGGGCAGGGGTGGCTCAGCTGGGAAGAGGTATCGGGCCTCGGTGAGGAGATCGCTGCTGCCCAGCTCGCGGCTTCCTTGCCGCGGGTGGACGGAGTCCACGTGCTCACCAGGAAGTCTGCGGGCAGTGCCGTGATCAGTCCGTCCGGGGATCGTCCGGGCAGCTCGTGGGCGGAGACTGTGGTAGCGGCAGTGCGTGCGGCCGGCAGGGCTTTCGACGTGGTGGTCATCGACGTCGGACGACGGCATGACGTCCTCAGGGCGCTCGCCGAGACCTTAGACCAGCACGTGATCGTCACGCCCGGCTCACCTCGGGGAGTGCTCTGCGCGCGTGAAGTGCTGGCGATGTCTGCAGACGTCCCGGCTTCCGCGATGGTCAATGCGGGCTCGTCAGCTGATTGGGGCGCGGGCGAGGTGTCCCGGGCGCTCGGCGGGGTGAGCGTTCTGGCCGAACTGCCCAGACAGCGCTGGCTCAGTGGTGCCGGCAGAATCAGCGAGGTCTATGACATCATGCGAACCCGCCGCGGAGCACGGATCGTCGATGACTTGGTGCAGGGCCTGGGCGGAGTCCTCGAGACACCAGCTCGGCGGGAGCCCCTCCTGTGGCGGGGCGCCTTCGACGGTTCTGTGCCGGCAGGTGGGCCCTCGTCATCGGTGGGT
>DXGD01000006.1 GCA_019114115.1 Candidatus Nesterenkonia stercoripullorum | reverse complement strand
AAGTCATCCCGCAGCAGGATGTGAGCCGCCGCCGCAGCGTTCTAGAGTGAAGTCTGAGCACAGGCACAGCCGGCTTGTGACACGAAGGAGAACGCCATGATCACCGCGCAGAATCTGCGAAAGTCCTATGGCTCCACTGTGGCGGTCGATGGCATCACCTTCACGGCCCGCCCCGGCAAGGTCACGGGATTCCTGGGGCCCAATGGGGCAGGCAAGTCCACGACGATGCGCATGGCCCTGGGCTTGGACCACCCCAGCGGGGGCAGCATTACCGTCAATGGACGTCGCTACGCTGAGCATCGTGCACCGCTGCGCGAAGTAGGAGCAGTGCTCGACGCCGGGGCCACACATCCGGGCAGGAGCGGACAACAGCACCTGTCCGTGCTGGCTGCCACGCACAAGATTCCGCGCAGTCGCGTCGATGAGGTCATCGGTCTGACCGGCCTGCAGCATGTCGCGAATAAGCGGATCAAGGGCTATTCGCTGGGCATGAACCAGCGGCTCGGCATCGCTGCGGCGATGCTGGGGGACCCTGCCACGCTCATCTTCGATGAGCCGGTCAACGGGCTGGACCCCGAAGGTGTTCGCTGGGTTCGTCAGCTGGCGCGCCGGCTGGCCGGTGAGGGACGCACTGTGTTCGTCTCCTCCCACCTGATGAGCGAGATGGCACAGACCGCCGACCACCTCGTGATTCTCGGGCGCGGTTCCATCGTGGCTGATCAGCCAATTCAGGAGCTCATCGAAGCGGGCGGGGAATCCCGGGTACTGGTGCGATCAGAAGACGCCACCGCACTGATGACGGCTCTCTCCGCGCCTCATGTCACCCTGAGCAGCAGGGATGCGGAGACGTTCGAGGTCATCGGACTGGACGCCCGCTCGATCGGACGCCGGGCGCTCGATGTCGGCGTCGTGGTCCATGAGCTCACTCCCCTGCATTCCTCGCTGGAGGAGTCATACCTCAAGATCACCCAAGACCACGTCGAATACCGCTCAGGGGGACCACGATGATCCGGCGTCCGAACAGCGCGAACTTGGATACTGCCGTGGCGACCTACGGCGACGACGCGGACGGATTCGTCGTGAACTCTGAGTCAACCGGCGTGAGCTTTGCCGGCGCACTGCGCTCGGAGCTGCTGAAGCTGCTCTGGCTGCGCAGCACCACATGGCTGCTCGTGGTCACCCTGCTGATGTACGCCGGGTTGACGGTTCTCAACGGGATGACCATCGGCTTCATGGCTGAGGACCGGAACGTGGTCGATGCCGCGGCGGGTGAGGGGACCGGTGCGATGACCACCGACGTCCTCGTGGCTGAGGCCCCGCTGATGGCCACGTATCTGGCGGTCATCGTCCTGGGAGCGCTCGGGGTCATCACTATCACCACTGAGTACGCTTCAGGATCCATTCGCTCCTCGTTGGCGGCTGTGCCGCGGCGGGGCATGCTCTTCGCGGCGAAGGGTCTGGCGCTGACGCTCTACGTGAGCGTGGTCAGCGTCGCCGTCGTCCTGCTCAGCTATGTGCTCACGCTGCCCTTCGCGATCTTCTACGATCTGGTGCCCTCCCTGGCCGACCCTGATGTACTGGTCCTCTACCTCACCCATGCGCTGAGCATGGTGCTGTGCGCGCTGATCGGTTTCGGGGCCGGCGCGATATTCCGCAGCACAGCCGGAGGGATCGTGACGGTCGCACTGCTGATCTTCGTGCTGCCGCTGGTGCTGCAGATCTTCGCCGGGCTGCGTCCGGAGTCCCATGCCATCGACGCGTTCATCGACGCCATGCCGCTCATGCTCATGATGGAGTTCGTCTCCGTCGGTGCTGATCAGGGGTGGGCCGCAGGCGCGGGTCTGGTGGCCTGGGCTGCGGCAGCGGTGATCCCGGGAGCTGTGCTCACCATGCGGCGTGACGCCTGAGTCGAGAGCGACTCACGCTGTGATGGCCTCCTCCCGCGACACGCTCCGCGGGGGAGGCCACTAGTTCGAGAAGAGATTATCCAGGTCACCGCGTGACTCCTCCCGTACCGTCGGTGAAGTTGCGCATTTTCCTGTGACCTCCGTTGCATGATATGGCTCACACATATAGACTTCGATCGTGAGCGAACACACGTTCGCTATACGAACACTCAAGAAGGGCCCAGTGGTTTCGACCGATGAGCCCCAATGCGTAGGGCGGTAGCTATGAGCACACGGGAGACGGCACGCCGTGGCGTGCAGTCCATGTACCGCAAGGGCGCGGCGGTCAGTGCGGTGGGAGGCCTTCTCCTCCTATCGGGATGCGCCGTGGAGACTGAGGAGCAGAGCGGAGGCAATCAGATCAACCTGGTGGTGCCTTTCGCGCCCGGCGGTTCAGCAGACGGAACGGCGCGGCAGCTCGCTATCGAGGCTGAGAAGACATGCGGCCAGGACATCATCGTCCGCAATGAGACCGGCGGTTCTGGAACAGTGGGGTTCCAGTCCGTGGCGGCGTCGACTCCGGACGGCACAACGATCGGTGTGGCCGCCATCGAGCTCTCGATCCTCCCGCACCTGGGCGTCTCGCCCATCGGGCCCGAGGACGTGCGCGGCATCATGCAGTACAGCGAGCAGCCGGTGGCCGTCGGCGTCCCTGACTCGTCGTCCACCGAGGACATTGAGGAGCTCCTCACCACAGATGAGGACGTCACCGTCGCCACATCCGGCACGGGGTCGATCTACCACATCGGATTCGCCGGCGGGGCCCAGGTGGCCGAACAGCCGAATATGCGCAATGTGCCGTACAGCGGCGCTGCGACTGCCGTGCAAGCCGCACTCGGCCACGAAACTGACGCGGTCAGCGTGGGCGCGGCCGAGATGGCTCCCTATGTGGAAAGCGGACAGCTGCGCGCGCTCGGCGTCGCAGGCGATGAGCGGGTGGAGGACATCCTGCCCGATGTGCCGACCTTCGAAGAAGCAGGCGTGGATTGGACCAGTTACGCAATCCTCGGTCTGTTCGCCCCGGCTGAGACGCCCGACGGCGTAATCTCCGATCTCAATGAGTGCTTCAATGAGGCTCGTCAGTCGGACTCCTTCGCCGGATATATGGATAATCTCGGCTTCACCCAGGAATACAAGGATGCGGCGGAATTCGACGCGTTCCTGCAGGAAGAGCAGGAGCGCTATGGTCCCGTCGTCGACGATGCTGGATTGAGGAATGACTGATGATGTCAGCAGACGAATCAACCGGCGTCAACGAGCGTCGTGACGAGGAGGCCGCATCGGGACAGCGGGTGCAGGAGCACTCTCAGCCTGAGGGTCCCGGCCATGAGGAGTCCGAGGACACCCGGGTCGCCTCGATTCTGGGCGATCGGGTGGTGGCCATCGCGGTCATGGTCGTCGGAATCGCCCTGTTCATCTACGCGCTCGGCTTCCCGCAGCCTGGCCAGCCCGAGGATCCCGGGACAGCGGCACTGCCGCTGCTGATCTCGGGGTTCCTCGTCGTTCTCGGGGTGATGCTGCTCTTCAACGCTGAACTCGGGCTGTTCCTGCCCGAGCCGGGCACGCGGCTGCGCACTGCCCTGATGGTCGTCGCAGGAGTGGTCTATACCTTCCTGCTGACAGCTCTGGGATTCGTGCTGGCCACGCTGGGCTTCATGGTGGCGGGGCTGCTGATCATGGGCATCCGGAGTCCGCTTCGGCTGGTCCTGGTGCCGATTGCAGTCACCTTGGCCGTCTATTACTTGTTCACTGCCGCCCTCGGGGTGTACCTCCCCTCGGGCGCGATTGAGGGGATGCTGCCATGAGTGAGTGGATGGAAGGGCTCAACGCCCTTGCCGATGTGCAAGTCCTGGCGATGCTGGTCCTGGGTGTCCTGATTGGCATCGTCGTCGGTGCTTTGCCGGGGATCTCTGCCACCGTGGGTGTGGCACTGCTGCTGCCGTTCACCTTCGCCCTGGAGCCGCTGGCAGGGATGATCCTGCTGCTGGGCATCTACGGCGGTGCTGTGTACGCCGGGTCGATCCCGGCTATCCTCATCCGAACCCCCGGGACTCCCGCCTCTGCCGCCACGGTGGCCGATGGTCACGCGATGACGTTGCAGGGCAAGGGGGTGCAGGCGCTCAAGATCTCGGTGCTGGCCTCCTGTGTGGGCGGTTTCGTCGGGGTGCTCCTGCTGGCATTCTTCTCGCCGTTCATCGCCGAGTTCGCTCTAGGCTTCGGCTCTGCGGCGAACTTCATGCTCGCGCTGTTCGCACTCACCGTCATCGCCTCGGTCTCCGAGGGACGCATGGTCAAGGGACTCATCTCCGGGGCGCTGGGCCTGGCCATCGCGATGATCGGCCTCGATACGATCCAGGGCTTCCCGCGGCTGACCTTCGGCAGCGCTGACCTGCTCTCCGGCGTTTCGTTCATCCCGCTGATGATCGGCCTGTTCGCCGTCTCCGAGGCTTTCATCCAGGTGGAACGGGCGGCAAAGCTGAATCTGCGGATGAAGCCAGAGAAGTTCAGGGCCACGCCTGCGTGGCTGAGGAAGATGCTGCCATCAGGAATGCTGGGCTCTGGGATCGGCTTCATCATCGGGGTCATCCCCGGCGTCGGCGGGGATATCAGCTCCTTCGTCGCGTACAACGAGTCCAAGCGCATCACCAAGGGCAGCTCGCAGTACGGCAAGGGCGAGCCGCGCGGCATCGCGGCAGCTGAGTCGGCGAAGAACGCCGGCACCGCTGGCGCCCTGGTGCCGACGCTGACCCTGGGCATCCCGGGTGACGTCACCTCGGCTGTGCTGATCGGAGCTCTGACAGTTCACGGCCTGCAGCCCGGCCCCTCCCTGTTCACCGGCAGTCCGGACCTGATCTACGGCGTGTTCGCCGGATTCGCGCTGGTCTACATCGTCCTGTTCCTGCTGGGCTGGTTCGGCACCGGCCTGTGGGTGCGCACGATCGAGGCGGTGCCGCCGAAGATCCTCTGGCCCACCGTGGTGGTGCTGGCCGTCGTCGGGTCCTATGCGGTCCGCTCGAACATCTTCGACGTGATCATCATGTTCGCCGCCGCAGTGCTGGGCTACGTCATGACCAAGGGCGGGTATCCGCTGGCGCCGCTGATCATCGGTGTGGTCCTCGGCCCGATCGCGGAGAGCGGTTTCCGCCGTGCGATGATGATTCACAACGGGAGCTTCGTCTGGATGCTGGAGCCGATCCCGCTGGTCCTGGGTGTGCTGACGCTCGCCTCGATCGGCTTCGCCATCTGGCGGGCCCGGAAGAAGCCAGTGCTGCTGACCAGCACGGAGGAGGACAAAGTAGAGGGCAAGGTGTCATGAGTCTGCGCACTGGGATCGCCACGGTCTGCCTCTCCGGGACGCTGCCGGACAAGCTGGCAGCGGCTGCGCACGCCGGCTTCGACGGCGTCGAGCTGTTCGAGCCGGATGTGCTGGGAACACCTATGTCGCCGGACGAGATCCGCCAGCTGTGTGCGGAGCTCGGGTTGAGCGTCGATCTGTACCAGCCCTTCCGCGATGTCGAAGGCGCCCCGGCGGAACGTTTCGAGATCACGCTGCGCCGAGCCCGCCGGGTCTTCGCCACGATGCAGGAGCTCGGCTGCGACCTTGTGCTGATCTGCTCATCGACCGCCCCGGACACCATCGACGACGACGAGCTCGCCGCCGCTCAGCTGCGCCAGCTCGCCGAGCTGGCGCAGGAACACGGGCTGCGCATCTGCTACGAGGCGCTGGCCTGGGGGATCCATGTCAGTACGTGGGAGCATTCCTGGCGTATCGTGGAACGGGCCGATCATCCCGCACTCGGGATATGCCTGGACAGCTTCCACGTCCTCTCCCGCACCCGGGAGTTCTCGGGCATCGCTGAGCTGCCCGGCGAGCGGATCTTCTTCCTGCAGCTGGCCGACGCCCCGAAGATGGACATGAACGTCCTGCAGTGGAGCCGGCATTACCGGCTTTTCCCCGGACAGGGCGCGTTCGACGTCGTCGGTTTCACGCGTGCGGTCTTGGAGGCGGGGTATTCCGGGCCGCTCTCGCTGGAAGTATTCAACGATGTCTTCCGCCAGTCGCCTCCGGCGCTGACCGCTGCGGATGCGCACCGCTCGTTGACGAACCTCGAGGCGGCCCTCGGTCCTGTTCCGACGGGTTCGGGCCCGCACGGTTCTGCTATGCAGAGTTCTGACATGCACAGTTCCGAGACGCACAGTTCCGAGACGCGCAGTTCCGAGACGAGCCGGTCCCATACGCGCGGTGCTGAGGCCCGGCTGCTTCCGGCAGCACCTTCGCCGGGGACGTTCGCCTTCGTCGAGATCGAAGCCACGCCCAGCTCCGCCCTCCAGCTGCGCTCTGTGCTGCGTTCGCTCGGCTTCACCTGGACGCGGACGCACCGCACCAAGCCCGTCACGCTGTGGGAGCAGGGCGACGCGCGCCTGCTGCTGACCATCACCGCCCATCCCGACACATCGGGCCCGCATACCAGGATCGCCGCCATCGGCCTCGACACCAGCGACGTCGACGCCGCAGCGGCTCGTCTCCGTGCTCTCGACGCGGAGCTGCTGCCCCGTGTGGTCTCTGAGCAGGAGACCGCGATGCCGGCTATCGCCTCACCCGACGGCACAGGGGTGTTCTTCTGTCCGACCCGCGGTGGAGCCGGGGGCCAGGGGTGGCTGGATGACTTCCTGCGCACCGACGAGAGGGCTAACACTGGACAGCCAGACGCGGCCGGCAGCACGGAAGCCTCGCTGACGAATGTCGATCATGTCTCGCTGACTCAGCCCTTCGACCGCTTCGACGAATCGATTCTGCTCTTCCGCTCCTTGCTGGACACCTCCGCGCCAGCCAGTGCTGAGCACGCGGGCCCCTTCGGCCTGGTGCGCTCGCAGGAGTTCTCCCCCCAGGATGGCCTGCGGCTCGTCCTGAACGCCTCAGTCCTGCGCCGCGGCAGCTGGTCGCCGGGGGTGCTCTCCCCGCAGCACATCGCTTTGCGCACGGAGGACGTGGTCCAGGCCGCCGACCGCATGCATGCCGCAGGTGCCCCGGTGCTGCACATCTCACCCAACTATTACGCCGACCTGGCCGCACGGCTGGGCCTGTACGAGGACTTCGTGGAGTCGCTGAGGTCTCGGAACCTGCTCTACGAGCGCGACGGCGAGGGCGGTGAATGCCTGCACTTCTTCACCCCGGTCCTGGGCTCGCAGGTGTACTTCGAGGTCGTCGAGTATCGCGGCGGATTCTCGGGGTTCGGCACCGCCGACACTCCCATCCGGATGGCCTCCCATGCGGCTCAGCGTCGGGCCGCGCTGCTTTCCCACACCTGATGACCTGTGATCCCACCACTACTTGAGGAGCTCACGATGCGCGCAGCAGTTCTCACTGCACCCCAGAAGATCGAGCTGACCACGCTGGATACACCCGAGCCGGGCCCCGGGGAAGTCCTGGTGCGTATGCGCGCACTTGGCCTTTGCGGTTCTGACATGGGCGTTTATACGGGCGAGCGGCCTGTGCCGAGTTTCCCCTGGGTGATGGGGCACGAAGGCGGGGGAGAGGTGGTCAGCGTCGGAGCAGGCGTGGACCAGGCCCGGATCGGGCAGACTGTGGTCATCGAGCCGAACTACCCGTGCCTGGGATGCGCGGCCTGCGCTGCCGGCATCACCTCGGTGTGTCAGAACCGCGTCATCGTGGGGATCAATGCACCGGGGCTGCTCAGTGAATACGTGGCCGTTCCCACTCAGTTCGCCCATCGGCTGCCTGAGGGCATGCCGCAGGAGGCGCTGGCAGTGCTTGAGCCGCTCGCCGTCGCCCGCGCGGCCGTGGCCATGGCTGATGTGAGCGCGGGGGAGCATGTTCTGGTGGCCGGAGCCGGATCGCAAGGGCTCATGGTGGTGCAGTTGCTGCGATCCCAGGGCTCTGTGCCGTGGGTGATGGAGCTCGACCCCGGTCGCCTTCAGCACGCGGCTGAACTGGGCGCCGGCAGCGCCGCCGACGCCGCGGCACCCGCGAAGTTCGCCCACGTCATCGACGCCGTCGGCAGTCCGGGGCTGTGGAAGGCGCTGCTGCCGAAGCTGAGTGCTCCGACGACCATCACCGTGATCGGGATGAGCGATGAGCCGCTGCCGGTGACGACCAAGCAGATCACCCGCGGCCGGATGACGATCCAGGGGACCATCATCTACGACCACCCGAAGGACTTCGAAGGCACGATCGCCCAGGCCTCGACCGGAGAGCTCGACCATGCCGCCGTGCTGACCCCCGCGGTTCCGTTCAGCCGTGTGGACGAGGCGTTCGCTGGCGCGACGAGTGCCCCGGGGAAGACCTGGATCGTCTTCGACGGGAAGGCCTAGACCGGGCGGTCACCGGCGAGGAATGGCAGCTTGGCCGGAGGCCGGGCGGGGACAGGGCCACCTACTGGGGCGGGAGCCGGCATCGGGCCGCATGGCCGGCTGAACTTACGCGCGAGCGGACTCCAGCATGCTGATCACGTCACGGCGGCTGCGTGCGGCGTCGTCCTCACGGTCCGCTTCCGCGACGTCGTGGGTCTCGAGCTCGAGGATGTAGGTTCCGCTGAACCCGTGCTCCTCCAGGGTCGAGATCACGGTCGGGAAATCGGCCTGACCACGGCCGATGCCGAGGTTGAGGTTGCCGGGGACGGCGTCGCGCAGGTGGACGCGCTCCACGCGGTCCGCGCACCGAGCGAGCCAGCGCACCGGGTCGTCCTGCGAGGCCACGATGTGGGACACGTCGAAGAGCAGACCGAACACCTCGGGACCGACTCGCTCCAGCAGGAGCTGGGCGCGTTCGACGGAATGGACGTAGCGCAGATGATGCAGGACCTCCACGAGAAGTCGGACCCCGCGCTGCGCGCACAGCTCAGCGAGCACACGGAGGTTCGCGGCGATCGTGGCGAGGTCCGACTCTTCGTCGACGAACGGCTCCCAGGAGGACCGGCCGCACGGCACGATCAGTGCGCCCCCGGTGGCTGCCGCAAGGTCGGCCAGCGGCGCGGCCACCTTGCTGAGCTCTTCCTGGCTCAGCTCCGGATCGTTGAGATCCCCGACGTCGGAGTTCACCGCCCCGGCGCGCAGACCGCGGGTCTCGAGCGCCTCGGCGTAGTCCTCGGGGGAGCCGGTGAAGGGCACCGGCACGTGACTCACGACGGCCGGGATCGCCCCGAGCTCCGCCTCCACAGCGCCTAGCCGGGAGATGATCGTCAGCACCTCCTCCAGGCTGCGATGCCGGAAGCTGATGGTGGAGATCCCTACCCGTCGCGATGCTGAGGGCTCGCGCTCGCGCACGGTCTGCTGTGACGGCGTGGGCTTACGAGGCGTGGGCTTACGCGGTGTGGGCTCGGGCAGTGCAGGCTCGGGCAGTGCAGGCTCAGGCAATGTAGGCGCCCCCGTTGATGTTGTGAGTGCCTCCGGTGATGTATCCGGCCTCCGTGCCGGAGAGCCAGACGGCCAGTGAGCCGATCTCTTCCGCAGTGGCCTGTCGCTTCATGGGGACGGACGCTGAGAGCCGGGCCTCGTTCTCCTCGTCACTGGTATCGGCGCGGATATCGGTGTCGACGACGCCGGGGGCGATGGCGTTGACCGTGATGCCGTGCCCGGCGACTTCGCGGGCCAGTGAACGTGTCAGACCCAGGATGCCCGCCTTCGCTGCTGAGTACGGGGTCTTGGAGAAGACGCCGCCGCCTTGCTGGGCGGAGACCGAGGACATGGTGATCACCCTGCCGTAGCCGCCGTCGATCATCTCCGGCAGGAACGCCTGCGTGACCAGGAATGTACCGGTCAGATTCACATTGATGACGGCGTGCCAGAGGTCGAGGCCCACCTCGAGGAACGGGACGGGAGAGGCCATGCCCGCGATATTGGCCAGGGCCCCGACCTGCGGCAGCTCGGATTCCCCGACGGCGGCAGCGGCTTGCTGCACCGACTCCTGGGAGGTCACGTCCACGCGGAATCCCTGCGCGGGCACCCCGAACTCCTCCGCAATGCCCTCAGCCGCTGAGACGGCACCATCGGCATCGAGGTCAAGCACGGCGACGGCCCAGCCCTGACGGGCGTATCGACGGGCAGTGGCCAGGCCGATACCGCGGGGTGAGGCAGCGCCGGTGATCACGGCGGTGCGCTGCGGGGCGGGAGCGGTGGAGAGGTCGTTCATGGGACAGGTTCCTTTCCTAGGGTGCGGGTGCGAGGTGGTGCAGGCCGTTGTGCCTGCGGGAGGTACAGGTGCTAGCAGACCGGTGGTACCAGTGCTCAACCGCCGATCTGCACTAGCAAGGCGGGGACGAAAGCGATCAGTAGGAGTACCGCGATGGATGCGATGTAGAAGGGCACCAGCGCCTGAACGGTTTTCTCGACTTTGACCTCCCCGATCGACGAGGAGATGTACAGGGTCGTTCCCACCGGCGGGGTGAACAGCCCGACAGCGAGGCTGAGCACGATGATGACGCCCAGATGGATCGGATCCATGCCGATCTGCTCGCCAAGGGGCATCAGCACTGGGGTGAGCAGGAGGATCGCCGGTGACATGTCGAGGAACATGCCCACGATGAGCAGCAGCGCGATCATCGCCAGGGTGATCAGCCATGGCGCCTCGATGCGGTCCAACACCAGGGCAGCGAGCTCCTGGGGGACCTCCTGCACGGTGAGCAGCCAGCTCAGCGCGGAGGAGGTCATGATCAGCAGCATGACGATGCCGGTGGCTGCCGCCGTCGAGAGCAGCGACTGCAGGAAGGCCCGCAACGAGAGGTCGCGGTAGATCGTGACCCTGATGAGCACGGCGTACAGGGCTGCCAGGACGGAGACTTCAGTGACGGTGGCGATGCCGTAGAGCAGGACGAGCCGGATCATCAGCACCGGGAACACGATCGCTGGCAACGCGAGCAGCAGGTCCTTCAGCAGACGCTTCGGGGTCAGCTTGACCCGTACCCGGGGAAAGCCGTTACGGAACGCCACGAACCAGCACACGGCCAGCATGCTGACCGCCAGGAGGAGTCCCGGGACGATGCCCGCCGCGAAGATCGCCGCGACGGACACGCCGGAGGTCGCGGCGAAGAGGATCATCGGAATGGAGGGCGGGATGATGACACCGAGGATCGATGTCGAGGAGTTCACCGCTGCTGCGAATGGAGCCGGATAGCCCACTTTCTTGGTCCACGGGATCAACACACGTCCGAGGCCGGACGCGTCGGCCACCGCAGACCCCGAGACTCCCGAGAAGACCAGCGAGGTCACCACGCTGGAGTGTCCCACGCCGCCGCGGAAACGTCCGACGATGCGCGTGGCCAGGCCGATCACCTGTCTGCCGAGCGTGCCATTGGCCAGCAGATCCGC
>DXGD01000097.1 GCA_019114115.1 Candidatus Nesterenkonia stercoripullorum | reverse complement strand
GATCGGGACGCAGAAGGGTCGTACCAAGCCGGGAGATGTGGTGGCCGTCATCGGTGCCGGCCCTGTTGGCCTCGCCGCCGTCATGACCTCGCGGTTGTATGGTCCGTCCAAGGTCATCGCGATCGATCTCGACGAGAACCGTCTTGCTCGCGCGAAGGAGTTCGGCGCGACGGACACCGTCAACTCCAGCGAGGAGGGCTGGAAGCAGCGCGTCGTCGCCCTGACCGACGGGCTGGGCGTGGACGTATCCATGGAGGCCGTAGGCATTCCCGACACGTTCACCGCCGCGACTGAGATCGTCCGGCCTGGCGGCACCGTCGCGAACATGGGCGTGCACGGAAAGCCGGTCGAACTCGCCATCAACGATCTGTGGATATCGGACATCGCGATCACTATGGGGCTCGTCAGCGCCAGCACTCTGCCCATGCTCCTGAAGCTCGTCGCAGAGAAACAGCTCCCGGCCGACAAGTTCGTCACCCACGAGTTCTCTTTCGACGAGATCCTCAAGGCCTATGACGTCTTCGGCAACGCAGCGAAGGAGGATGCGCTCAAGGTGCTCATCAGCTAGCTCCTCCGGCTGACGGTTGGCCAAGCTGAGCCCTGAAGAGATATCATGGACGCTGGCCCCACGCGTGGTGTCATCCTGCTGAACTCCCCCAGGACCGGAAGGTAGCAAGGGTAGGCGGGCTCTGGCAGGTGCGCGTGGGGCTCCTTCTTTTCCTCAGCCCGTCGCGGTCGCTCCGAGGTCTCCACATCAGCCTTGAGGGGGATCCATGACAGTGCTCCTGCGCGTAATGTTGGACTGAAACCGTCCTGAGAGACGCCGTGCAGAGAGTTGCGGCACAGCGAGGAGAATCACGATGAGCAGTACGGCGCGATACTGGCAGCAGCTGGAGAATCCCTGGGCCCAGGGTGTTCTGGGTGGAGCGCTCGCCCTGATTCCAGCGCGGAAATGGCCCCGATGGGTTCGAGGAGTCTACACCTGGGTTCCTACGATCGGAGCCGCTTCTCTTGCGGCAGCGCCGGAGGTGTGGAGCCGGTGGGTCAAGGAATCATCCCAGGGCAGTTCTCTGGGGGAACAGCCGCCAGAAGGCGCCGCGGCCCGTGACGCGCGGCCTGCCGAGCACATCGGTGTGGGGGAGCGGGATCTGCATCGGGTCCGCCAGCACGCCGTCGACGTGGCGGAATCCGCGCCCGGGCTCACCGTAGGGCAGGGTGCTTCCAGGCTCGCTGCAGCGGTGGCCCTCGGGGGGATGACTTATGGTGCAGCGAAGCTGAGTCTCTGGGCCGACGGGGCTCTGGAAGACGGGCTGCGACGGCTCAATGTGCCCGCTCCGCGGCTGACTCTCGCTGTGGCCTGTGGCGTCGCGTTCGCGTGGATCGCCACTATCGATGGCGGGGAGCGGGCCGGCGACGCCCTCAGCGAAGAGCCTCAGGAAGACGACGACGCCAGCGTTGAAGACGAGGTCGACGTAGATGACGAGTCGCTTGATCACGATAGCCCAGAGGACGACTAGCAGCGCGGTCGCACTTAACACGGCATTTCAGCCGTCCGCCTGCGCTTAGGCTCGCGGCCGGAAGAATCGTCCGCGGGGTTCCTCAGCGAATCGTGGCCGCATCAGACATCCGAGCACGGCGATCAGCGCCGCGGAGAGGAAGGCGATCTGAGCGCTGAATGCCTCTGCGATGGCACCGATGGCAGGTGCTCCACCTGCCTGGCCTAGCGCGACGACCAGAAACGCGAGCCCTACGCCTGCAGCGGGCGTGGCGGTGTAGATGCGTGTGCCCCAGAGCAGGAGCAGGCCGGTCAGAGCTATGTAGGCTGCGCCGAATACTGCTGCGGCGACCCACGCGACTAGGGTGATGCCGGTGAACAGGGCGAGGAGAGCGGTCGACGCGGCCAGGGTGAGCATGATCGTCGTCCACGATCTCGCGATCCCGTACCGCCCCGCCAGATCTCCGGTGGCTGCGCCAGCGACCCCGAATGCGCCGAGGGTGATCCAGGCGATCGTGGAGGCCTGCTCGCTCAGCTGCCCCTCACTGACGAGAATATCGCGTCCGAAGGTCCATACCGCTGCGCTTGAGGCGCCCATTGCCGCTGCGGCCACGATCATCTGCGCGCTTCCCCCGGGGAGCAATGGGTTGGGAAGCGTATGACGCAGGCCCCCTTCAACGTCAGCCCGCGTGGGGGAGCCAGGCACAGATGCCGCTGTCCAGAGCGTGACCAGAGCGCACAGGATCGCGAACACCACCCAGGCGGTGCGCCACTGCTCATGGGTCAGCAGCGCTATCGGCCCCGCGATCGCGACTCCGAGGCCGGTGCCGGCGTTGATGATGGTCTGCGCTCGGTTCCTCCGGGCGGCGACCACGGCGTGCGCGACGGCGTGGGCGAGCGGCGGAGAGGCGACACCTGTGCTGGACCCGGCGAGCAGCACACCGCCAGCCAGTATGAGCGAGTTCGGTGCGAGGGCGATCACCAGCGTGCCGGTAGTGGCGATGACACCAGCCGCGACCGCCACAGCACGACCGCCGAATCGCGGGGTCAGCACGGTCGAGATCACGATCGCGACGCAGTAGGAGGCGTACGCGCCAGAGGCGATGGCCCCAGCGGTGGAGGCGTCGAGATCGAACTCGGTGCGAAAGACCGGGACGAAGAGGCCGTAGGCGAAGCGGGCGACCCCGTAGCATACTGCGATCAGCGACAGCCCTGCCCCAGTCAGCCAGAACAGCCCGCGCTTGCTCAGCGGGCCTGGATCATCGGACTCCGTCTCCATCGTGTGCTGGCTCATCCACTCTCTCAACTTCACAGGTCTGTGAACATTGCTTCAAGTGTAAGTATACTGATCTGTGAAGTCAATCGATGAGGAGCGATCAT
>DXGD01000096.1 GCA_019114115.1 Candidatus Nesterenkonia stercoripullorum | reverse complement strand
AAGCGCGGCCTGGCCGAGGCGAAGGCTGATCAGGTGCCGCTGCTCGGCGCCGGCGTCGCCTTCTTCGGTTTCCTGGCGCTGTTCCCCTCGATCATCGCCCTGGCCACGCTCTATGGCTTCTTCGCCGATCCCAGTGTCATCGCCGAGCAGGTCAATTCGCTGACGGCTCTGCCCGAGCAGGTTCGGCAGCTGATCACCGATCAGGTGGAGAATCAGAACCAGAGCGCGCTGGGCTGGAGCGCGATCGTCTCCATCGCTATCGCCGCATTCAGCGCCTCCGGCGGGGTGAACAATCTGATGACCGCCATCAACTTCGCCTATGACGAAGAGGACACGCAGAACTTCATCAAGAAGCGTGCCGTCGCACTGCTGATGACGGTCTGCGCGGTGGTCTTCCTGGCGATCATGCTGGCCCTGGTCACAGCTGTTCCTCCACTGCTGAACTCGCTGCTGGGCGAGAACCCCGTGCTCCGGTTCGTGCTGCAGGCCGCCCGCTGGATTCTGCTGGCCGTCCTGATCATCGTCGCCCTGGCCATCCTGTACCGGGTGGCACCCCAGCGCGATGCGCCGAAGATGAAGTGGGTCTCGGTCGGGGCGGTCGTGGCCACCATCCTGTGGCTGCTGGCTTCAGTCGGCTTCTCGTTCTATGTCAGCAACTTCGGCAACTACGCCGCCACCTACGGCGTATTCGCCGGCGTGATCGTGCTGCTGTTCTGGCTGTGGATCACCTCCTACGCGATCCTGCTCGGCGCGGAGCTCAACGCCGAAGCCGAGAAGCAGACAGCCCGAGACACCACCCGAGGGCCCGACGAGCCGAAGGGCCAGCGTGACGCGGTGAAGGCCGACGCCGGCCCCGGCGACTGAGAGCGGAGCGATGCCTACTGGCACATCTCCAGCTCGATACGGTCGAGCAGGGTCTCCAGCGAGGCCTCGAACTCTTCAGCTCCCCGGTCCTCGCTCAGCGCGGATCGCAGGCGCAGCACCTCGCTTCCAGGAGCCAGGCTCATCTCGCCGTCACGGTTGGGGTCATCGGCCCCGCCCTCGTCGAGGGGCTCCTCGACCGGTGAGGTCTCAGCACCCTGGGCGGCCGATTCGAGCAGGAGATGACCCAGCAGGAAGCTGCTGAAGGACCGGTAGGTGCGGACCAGCTGGTCGTCGGTGAAGCCGAATCGCCCCAGGGTGGTCAGGAAATCCTCGACGACCTCCAGGCTTCGCAGCGGTGGACGCAACCAGGGTGCGGCCGGGTGCCGCGTTGCCACCAGGGGGAAGGCCAGCGGGTGATCGAGAGCGATGTCCCGCACGGCATGGGCAAGCGTCTGAAGGTAACCCTGCCAGCTGGCGGCGATCTCACCGTGGAGCCGTGCTGTGAGACCCTCCAGCAGTCGCGCCACGACGGCCTCCAGGACGTCCTCACGCCCGGTCACATACCGGTAGAGCGACATCGCCTCGACACCAAGCTCCTGACCGAGTCCGCGCATCGTGAGTCCTTGAGCGCCATGGCGGTCGATCGAATGCAACGCAGCCTCCACCACGCTCGGCCGATCCAACCCTCTGCCGACCTCGCGAGGTGCGTCATCTGCTAAACCTGAGCTGCCCATGAATCAAGTCTCACAGCATCCGGGCGGAGATACCAGTGCGCCGTCGAACCAGGGTTCCAGACGATGATCGACAGTGAACGACAACACCCTTACACTGTAAGCACCTTACGTTGTAAACCTCAGCAGCGAGCCATCGCATCCCACTCCATATCGACTCTCACAACACGCTGTGACGTGCCAGCACACCCCGGAAGGCCACCATCCATGCTTGACATCGAGCGCGCAGCAGTCCACGCCGAACGGTACGAGATCAGCCGCGACATGCTGGAAACAGCGCTACTGGCCGGAGAACTCCCCTCATCGCGCATTTCGTCACGCGGAGAGTGGATGATCGATCCGACTGAGCTGCATGACTGGTGCTCAGAACAGTAGTCGGTGGTTCGCCGGAGGTGGGAGAACCGTCATGAGCGATTTGACGCAGTCATCGGCTGGGCAGAAAAGTCGGGCCACGTAGTGCGGACCGAGGGCGCGTTGTTGGCCGCGGGAAACACCGGGGATATGGGCTCAGCGTGAGGCGCTATAGGTACTGAACAGCCTCACGAACGTCTGCTCCGATGCCTGGATCGCAGTCGAGGAACAGCGGGATCATGTGGTCAGCCATCCCTCCATTTTGCCGGGTCACGGCCTCACCCGAGGTCTGCCGGAGCATTCCCGGTGCAGCGCGGGGTCGCCGCCGAGCCGGCGACGCCGCGGCAGGATCCACGGCATACCGGAACGGCTCTTCGTGCAGTTCCTTCCCAGCGCTCGCCGATCCGAGTGATGTCGGCGACGTGCCATCACTGCTGCGTGGGCTTATTCCAGGTCGAGACCGAATGTCATGCCGGTGAGCTGCTCAGAGACTGTCCACAGGCGCTGGGCGGTCTCGGGATCGCTGGCTTTTGCGGATCGTCCAACCAGCGTGGGGTATCCGTGCAACTCTCTTCTGCCGTCGGGGCCCACGTAGCTCGCTCCGGGAAGGTCCTGGGTTGCAGCGAACAGTGTAGGTAGAGCTCCTTGTGCACTGGTCTGGGCGAAAGCCCTTCCCGCCAGAC
>DXGD01000095.1 GCA_019114115.1 Candidatus Nesterenkonia stercoripullorum | reverse complement strand
TCGACTCCGCCGGCGACGCATGCAGCAGGGATCGCAGCCGGTTGACCATGGAAGCGGAGCCTGGGATTTCGACGTCCTGGTCCAACTCTGGGTCTGGGGTGTTGGTGGTCATCACCTACCAGCGTATCGCCCCGGAGAATGTCAGTAGAATGTCAGTCATGAATTTTCCGGACCGGCGACCCACTCGTGTGCACTCGCCCTCCGGAACCTCGCTCCTCGGCGCCGCGGCGCTGGTGCTGCTGACCAGCTGCGGGGGGCCGCCTCCCGGAGATGAACCGACCGGGGCCGATGCCGAGGATGCATGGAAGATCGCTGCGCCGGCGGACCCTCTCGATCGGACTATCGCCCATATCTATGCCTCGGCCCTGAGCTCTCGGGATGCCCCGACGCTCGTCGACGACGAGCCTTGGCGCGGGGCGGAGGACGCAGGGGCAGACGCTGGTGCCGGCGGGTCACAGCCACCGCCTGAGATTCCCGGCCTGGCTTCTGGCGAAGACCCGGGAGACGGCTCCGAGCTCATCATCATGCGCACCTCCTCGCTCGCGCACTACGCGGATCCCGAAGCGATCGACGGGCTGACGAGCTCGCCGGAGGTCCTGGAGGCCGCAGAGGATCGAATGGACGATCCAGAGACGGGCTCGGGGCCGGGCGCGGAACTGCTGGACCCCTCCGCAGCGACCCAGCCCGCATCCCTGGCGATCACCACTGTGACCGCCGAGCAGGAGGACATCGACACGGCGCCCGACGCGGCCAGCGAATCGGTGGAGGCCGGCTGCGACGGTCTGGAGCTCGGGGCCTCCTCATCGCTGGCATCCGGCGCACCAGATGGCGATTCGCCGGAAGCCGACCCAGCGAGGTCCGTGGAAGAGGCGCTCAACGCAGACTACGACTGTGCGCCGGAGTCTGTCGTGGTCGCTGAGGATGACGATCTCATCTCACAGCTCATCCGGGGAGAGATTGACGGGGCGCTGGTGTCCTCCACGCATCCTGGGATTCTCGATCACGCTCTGATTGTCTTGGACGACACCGAAGAGGCTTTTTCCGAAGAGCAGTTCGTGCCGGTAGCCGCTGGGGAGATTGCCGAGGAAGCTCCGGATATCACCGGTGAGGTGGCTCAGCGCCTCGACGACGACGCCGTCGTCACGATCCGCCGCCTGCTGGAGGGGCCCGATGCGCTGACTCCGGCACAAGCGGCCGAATACTGGCTGGTCGAAGAGGGGCTGATCGCCGAGCCCGAGGGCTGGGGGTAGCTATCCGGACGGTCCGTGCCACCGGTGCGCCTGATCGGGTTGGCTCGCCCCTGGTGTCGCCCCGGCCGTCGTCGGGGACTGCCGAGTTCGAAGAGAGTCACGTCACGTGAGCGCAACACAGTGCTGCGCTGCCGGGTCCGCACGGGGATATGAGGCAGTATTGCTTCATGGAGGAATTCGAGGAGTTCAGACAGTCTCAGAAGCTGCGCGGTGTGCGGTACGACGTTCGCGGCCCGATCGCTGAGGAGGCAGCCCGCCTCGAGCAGGCGGGCCACCGCATCACCAAGCTGAACATCGGCAACCTGGCGCCCTTCGGCTTCGAAGCGCCGGACTCCATCCTCGTCGATATCATCAAGAACCTCCCCACCGCGCAGGGGTATTCCGAATCTCAGGGCATCTACTCCGCCCGCACCGCCGTGGCACAGTACTATCAATCCCGCGGAATGAAAGACGCCCACGTGGAGGACGTCATCCTGGGCAATGGGGTCTCCGAGCTCATCACCATGGTGCTGCAGGGCATGCTCGACACCGGCGACGAAGTGCTCATCCCGGCCCCTGACTACCCGCTGTGGACCGGGGCGACGACGCTCTCCGGGGGCAGGCCGGTCCACTACATCTGCGATGAGCAGAACTACTGGTGGCCGGACCCCGAGGAAGTCGAGTCCAAGGTGACGGACCGGACCAAGGCTCTGGTCATCATCAATCCGAACAACCCGACCGGCGCTGTCTATCCACGGCATATTCTCGAGGCGCTGGTCGATATCTGCCGTCGTCATAACCTCATCCTGCTGACCGACGAGATCTACGAGAAGATCACCTACGACGGCGCTGAGGCGATCAACGCCTGCACGCTCTCCGATGATGTCTTCACCATCACCTTCTCCGGCCTGTCGAAGACGTGGCGGGTCGCAGGGTTCCGTTCCGGGTGGATCTTCATCTCGGGGCCGAAGCACCGGGCCAAGAGCTACCTCGAAGGGCTCCGTCTGCTGTCTAATATGAGGATGTGCCCCAATGTGCCGGCACAGCATGCCATTCAGACGGCGCTGGGCGGGTATCAGTCCATCAACGAGTTCATCCAGCCTGGTGGGCGGCTGTGGGAGCAGCGCCAGGTGGCTCACAAGCTGCTCTCAGATATCGAGGGCGTCAGTGTGCACCAGGCCGAGGGCGCCCTCTATCTCTTCCCGCGGCTGGATCCGGAGATCTATCCGATCGAGAGCGACGAGCGCTTCGTCATCGAACTGCTGCGCCAGCAGAAGATCCTGGTCTCGCACGGGCGTGCGTTCAACTGGATCGACGACAACCATTTCCGTCTGGTGTGCCTGCCCAGTGTCGAGGACCTGGAGACTGCTATCGCTGGTATCGCGGAGTTCCTCGAAGAATACCGCTACGCCCACGCCCGCGGCTGAGCCCGGCAGACAGCACGCGGGGAGGGTTGAGGGTCACAAGCCCGCGGGTGGGTCACTAGGACGTCTTCAGGCTGGGCGTTACTCGGCGTCGGACTCCTCGTCCAATGCGGAGCGGACCTCCTCGAGCTTGGCCTGCGCGCCGTCGAGCCACCGTTCGCATCGATCGGCCAGCGCCTCACCGCGCTGCCACAGAGCCAGCGACTCCTCCAGCGGGGCACCGCCTGTCTCCAGCTTGGCGACGACGCCGACGAGCTCCTCGCGCGCCTGCTCATAGCTCATCGACTCGACGTCATCGAGCCGAACGCTGGCGAAGTGCTCGGGCGAGGAGGCTGCGTTCTCAGTCATCTGCGGGGTACCCCTTCTTCGGTCGGGTGCGGAGGTCCAGGCCCCTTGGCGGGGCATCTGAGGCGCGGACGGAGCCCATATTAGGCGTTCCGATGCGGGTCGTGCTGACTCGGGTCACGGTGATGTGGGTTGTGGGAATCGGTGCGTGCTCTCACCACGCCGGCGACGTGGGCGGTCAGCTCGCCCTCGGCCACCATGATCTGCAGCGGAACTCCGGCGGCGACAGTTCCTGCCTCGCGGAGGATCTCCCAGCCGCGGCGGCTCACGGGCTGACCTGCGGCGTCCACAGCATCGGGATCACGGTGGGCCTGGACGACGGCGTACCCGCGGTCCAGGGTGGACTGCGGAGACAGAGAGGTCACGCGGGCCCGGGCGTGGACCACCCAGTCCGCGGCACGGGTCACGGCCGCCGACGCGCTCAACAGGCTACGACGCCGTAGTCTGCGCAGATCGTCGGCACGCTGGTCGATCATGGATTCGGGCTGGGAGAGTGCCGGGCGAGAGCGCAGCGTGGCCAGCTGTTCGGCTTCACGGGTGAGCATCCGCTGCACCCCCTGTGACATGCGCGAACGCGCCTGGACCAGGTTCTGGCGTTCTTGGGCCTCGTCGATCACCAGGAGTTTGGCCGAACCTGTCGGAGTGGAGGCGCGCACATCGGCGACCTCGTCCAGCAGGGGACGGTCGGCCTCATGGCCGATCGCGGAGACCACCGGGGTGCTGGCCTGGGCCACCGCTCGGATCAGGCGCTCATCGGAGAACGGCAGGATGACCTCCTCCAGCGCGCCTCCACCCCGGGCGATGACGATGACATCGACGTCGTGGTGCTCGTCGAGCTCGCGCAGCGCAGCCGCGACCTCTGTCGCCGCCAGCGACCCCTGGGTCGCCACTTCGCGGATCTCGAACTCCGCAGCACTCCAGCGAGCCTGAGTATTGCGCACGATGTCTTTCAACGCGTCGGAATCACGGCCTGTGATGAGTCCGATGCGCCGGGGCAGCACGGGCAGCGGCAGTTTCCGGGCGGGGTCGAAGAGTCCTTCTGCCGCGAGCTGGCGCTTGAGCTGCTCGACACGAGCGAGCAGATCTCCCAGCCCGACCGGCTGCATCTGCGCAGTGATCAGGGAGAGCCGGCCGGTCTTCTCATACAGATTGGGTTTGACCAGGGCCACGACGCGCGAGCCCTGGGTCACCAGGCCATCGAGGCCGGAGGCCACTTGGCGCCACGCCACAGCGGAGAACGAGACTTCCTGCTCCAGGTCGCGTAGGGTCATCCACGCGTTGCCGTGGCGGCGGGTGAACTCCACCAGCTGACCTTCCACCCACGTGGGGTGAACTCGGTCGATATGGGCTTTCAGTTTGCGCGAGAAATGGCTCAGCGGCCAGGGGGACTCCGCGGAGGTCTCAGCTGCCGAGGCGGGCAGTGCAGAGGGCTGTGCTGCGGGCTGGCCCTGCTGAGCTCCGGGGTGTGGCACTCCGGCCTGCTGAGCTCGGGTAGGATCCGCTGCGCTCGCCATCGATGAGTCCCTTCCGTCTGGGTCAGGGCGTGTACTGTTCTCCTACAGCCTAGCCCTATGATGCTCGTGGCCAGGCACCGGAGTCAGGCGATCGACTGAAGAGAGGTCAACACCATCCGCAACCTGTTCAGCGCCGTGAGCCTGCTGCTCGCGGTCATCCTTTCCGCAGCAGCCCTTGCCGGCTATCAAGTGGACCAGTTGCTGCGCGAGGAGGAGCCGGTGCGCGAGATCGCCGGGGACCTCCCCGAGCAGGAAGACTTCGCCACTGCCGTCTCAGATGCCGTGGTGGACGACGCCGCCGCCGAGCTTCCGGATATGGCCTCAGGCGCGGTGGACGCCATCGGCGGGAACCTGGTGGAGAGCCTTGTGAGCCGTCTCGCCGACGATGAGGAGGTGCGTGCCGCCTGGGATGAGACAGTGCAGCAGACGCGTGCCGACTATGCGGCGCAACTGGAGGACATCTTCCACGACGGGACCTCAGGGGACACCGGTGAGCTTGCTGTCGCCGTAGACCTCGAGCCGCTCTCGGAGGCCGTGACCGCGCCGCTGCGCGACGCCCTGGACAGTACTCTGGGCTGGCTGCCCTTCGTTGAGGAGGACTCTTTCGACGTGCTGATACCGGATATCGTCGTCGATATCGAGGCCGCAGCACCGGAGAGCACAGACCCCTATACCTGGGCCACTGTGGCGGTGCTCAGCCAGTACTGGCTCGCGTTCGCCATCGCTGCTGGGGTGTCGGCCATCGCCGGAGTCAGCGTGGGACGTGGAGCGGGTCGTTGGATCGGCCTGGCCGTGGCGGGGATGCTGGTGACCGGGCTCGGTTTGTGGATCGCCTTGCGCATCGTGTCCCCGGAAGCGGCACCGCCAGCTGAATTCGACGACGCCGCCGCTGCCATCCTGGATCACGTGCAGGATCGATTCACGGCGTGGGCGCAACCTGCTTGGTGGGTCTA
>DXGD01000094.1 GCA_019114115.1 Candidatus Nesterenkonia stercoripullorum | reverse complement strand
AGGCCGTCGACGCGACGCACCAGTCCGCGAGCATCGTACTCCTCAATCATCGGCGCGGTCTCGTGGTCGAAAAGCTCGAGCCGACGGCGGATGGCGTTCTCGTCGGCGTCGTCTCCGCGGCCTTCGATCTCGGCACGCTTCTTCAGCCGCTGGATAAGCTCCTCCCGGTCAGCGGTCAGCTCGAGCACCGCGTCTAGCTCGACGCCCAGGCGTCCGAGGATCTCGTCCAGGGCCGCGACTTGAACGCGGTTTCGGGGATACCCATCCAGCAGGAAGCCGTCGGCCGCATCATCCCAGCCGAGACGATCTTCGACCATCCGGTTCGTCACCGAGTCAGGGACGAGCTCGCCGGCATCGACGTACTTCTGCGCCTCTTTGCCCAGAGCAGTCTCGCCTTTGATGTTCGCACGGAAGATATCCCCTGTGGAGATGGCCACGATGCCATGGTCTTCGGCGATCTTGGCCGATTGCGTGCCTTTGCCCGCACCGGCCGGCCCGACTATCAACAGTCTCGTCATCTCAGCAGCCCTTCATAGTTGCGTTGTTCCATCTGTGCGTTGATCTGCTTCACGGTGGTCAACCCGACGCCCACCATGATGAGGATCGAGGTACCGCCGAATGGGAAGTTCTGGCTCGCACCGACAGCCGCGAAGGCGATCAGCGGAACAAGTGCGATAAGGCCGAGGTAGAGAGAACCCGGGAACGTAATCCGGGAGATCACGTACGCCAGATAGCTCTCCGTGGGCTTACCCGCACGGATACCCGGGATGAAGCCGCCATACTTGCGCATGTTCTCAGCGACTTCGTTGGGGTTGAAGGTGATGGTCACGTAGAAGTACGTGAAGAAGATCGTCAGGAAGAAGAACAGGGCCATATATACCGGGTGGGTGCCGCCCACCAGATATTCCTGGATGAGCTGGATGACCCGGGAAGGCTCCTCCCCCGGCGCGGGCTGATTGAACTGCACGAGAACGCTGGGCAGCATCAGGACCGAGGACGAGAAGATCACCGGGATCACACCGGCCATGTTCACTTTGATCGGGATGTAGGTCGAGGAGCCGCCGACTGTGCGTCGTCCGACCTGGCGCTTGGCGTACTGCACCGGCACACGGCGCTGCGACTGCTCCACGAGCACGACCAGAGCGATGATGACCAGCCCGAGGACCATCACCCCGGCGAATACCCGCCAGCCCTGCACCGTCCAGATGTCGCCGAGTGCGGCTGGGAAGCCAGCGGCGATCGAGACGAAGATGAGGATGGACATGCCGTTGCCCACACCGCGCTCCGTGATCTGCTCGCCGAGCCACATGATCAGCGCCACGCCGGTGGTCATCACCAGGACCAGGAGAAGGATCATCGGCAGGCTGTCATTCGGGATGATCTGCCCCGGCTCGCATCCGAGGAGAGCTCCCGTACGTGCCATGGATATGAGAGTGGTGGCGTTGAGCAGCGCCAGCGCAATGGTCAGATACCGGGTGTACTGCGTCAGCTTGGCCTGACCCTGCGGACCTTCTCGCTGCAGCGCCTCAAAGCGCGGGATGACCACTCGCAGCAGCTGAACGATGATCGCTGCCGTGATGTAGGGCATGATGCCCAAGGCGAATACCGAGACCTGGAGGAGCGCACCGCCGGAGAACATGTTCACGAAGGAGTAGAGACCACCTTCGGTATTGCCCAATGCCAGGCATTGCTGCACCCCGTTGTAGTCCACTCCCGGCGCTGGAGTGTATGCGCCGATCCGGTAGATCGCAATGATCCCGATGGTGAACCAGATCTTGCGGCGCAGATCGGGCGTCTTGAACACCCTGGCTATTGCGCTGAACACGAATCCTCCTGATGCAGTGATCCTCCTCGTGCGGATCTCATCCGAGAACGGACAAAGTCACTCCACACAATCAGTCATCCTAACCCGGCACGCGGACCCGCCAGTAATCAGCTGGTCACGTCGGGTACCTACGCATAAGCCCCCGATTCCGCTTCACTCCTGGTGGGAAGCGGAAATCGGGGGCTTCACGCGTGGTCACAGTGTGCTGTACCACAGCACGCCGTGATCAGTTCTGCGCGGAAACTGCCTTGACCGGCAGCTGCTCTGTGGAGCCGCCGGCGTCGGTGATCTTCTGCACAGCTGATGCGGAGAAGGCATGGGCCTTGACCGTCACGGCAACTGAGATCTCTCCGCTGCCGAGCACCTTCACGGGGCGACCCTTGCGTGCTGCGCCCTTGGCGATGAGGTCATCTGCGGTCACTTCGCCGCCCTGGGGGTACAGATCCCCCAGTTTGGTCAAGTTGACCGGTGAGTACTCCACACGGAAAGGGTTCTTGAACCCGCGAAGCTTCGGAAGGCGCATATGCATGGGCAGCTGCCCGCCTTCGAAGCCGGCGCGGACCTGGTAACGGGCCTTTGTGCCCTTCGTTCCGCGGCCTGCGGTCTTACCCTTAGATGCTTCACCACGTCCGACGCGGACCCGTGACTTCTTGGATCCTTTGGCCGGACGAAGGTCGTGTACCTTGAGGACTTCGGACTCTGCGGGGGTGTTCTCCGCCATCCTTACTTCGCCTCCTCAACCTTGACTAGATGCTTCACGCTGTTGAGCATTCCCACTGTCACGGCGTCGGCGTCGCGGGTCACAGTATGCCCGATCCGCTTCAGGCCGAGGGAACGCACGGTGTCGCGATGCTTCGGCTGCGTGCCGATGATGGACTTGGTCTGGGTGATCTCCAGCTTTGCGTCGCTGGGGACCAGATTCTTGGCTGTCGTAAACCTCACAGTAGCCACGATCATGCACCTGCTTTCTGCGCGCGGGCCTCACGGTCCGCCTGCATCGTGCGCAGCATCGGAGCCGGAGCGACCTCGTCGAGAGCCTTGCTGCGGCGTGCTGCCACTGCTTCGGGCTCTTCCAGCTGCTTCAGGGCGTCGACAGTGCCGTGGACGATGTTGATCGCGTTGACCGACCCCATCGACTTGGTGAGCACATCGTGAATGCCCGCGCACTCCAGCACTGCACGCACTGGACCGCCGGCGATCACGCCCGTACCGGCAGAGGCCGGACGCAGCAGCACAACGCCTGCCGAGTCCTCGCCCTTGACCAGGTGCGGGATAGTCGAGCCGACGCGGGGGACGCGGAAGAAGGACTTCTTGGCTTCTTCGACGCCCTTCGCGATAGCTGCCGGGACCTCTTTGGCCTTGCCGTAGCCCACACCGACCAGCCCATCGCCGTCACCGACGACGACCAGAGCGGTGAAGCTGAACCGACGACCGCCCTTGACGACCTTCGACACACGGTTGATGGTGACGACGCGCTCGAGGAACTTGTCCCGCTCCTCATCGCGGCCCCCTCGACCACCGCTGCGTCCGCCGCGGCCCTCACTGCGTCCACCGCGACCGCCGCCGCGGGAGTTCCCGCCACGGTCCCGCGATGTGCTCTCGGCCTCGTTCGCTGCCGGCTGGTTCTCTCCGCGGGCTGCCTGCTCGGCAGCCGCGGTCTCGTTGACCTCAGTCACAGAGACGTCCTTCTCAGTGTTGTTGGCGTTCTCGCTCACAGCTTCAGCCCACCTTCCCGGGCGCCGTCAGCGACGGCGGCCACGCGACCGTGGTACTTGTTGCCTCCACGGTCGAAGACGACGGCTTCAATGCCAGCGGCCTTCGCACGCTCGGCGATGAGCTCCCCGACGCGCTTGGCTTTGTCTGTCTTGTCGCCGTCGTGATGACGCAGGTCTGCCTCCATTGTGGTGGCGGAGACCATCGTGTGACCCTCGACGTCATTGACGACCTGGGCCACCATATGACGCGCTGAGCGGTTGACCACGAGACGGGGACGCTGCGCGGAACCGCTGATGCGCTTGCGCAGACGCAGGTGCCGGCGGCCGCGGGCAGCGGACTTGGACTTGCCCTTGATACCAATAGCCATGGTTTACTTACCTGCCTTTCCGGCCTTGCGGCGCAGCTGCTCGCCCGCGTAGCGGACGCCCTTGCCCTTGTACGGGTCGGGACGGCGCAGTTTGCGGATGTTCGCGGCAACTTCGCCGACCTGCTGCTTGTCGATGCCGTTGACCGAGAGCTTCGTGTTCCCGTCCACAGCGAAGGTGATCCCTTCGGGAGCCTTCACCTCGACGGGGTGGGAGTAGCCCAGGGCGAACTCGAGGTCCGAACCCTTGGCCTGCACTCGGTAACCGGTACCGACGATCTCGAGGCTCTTGGAGTAGCCCTCGGAGACGCCGACGATCATGTTGTTGATCAGGCTGCGGGTCAGACCGTGCAGTGAACGGGACTCTCGCTCGTCGTCGGGACGAGACACCGTCAGAGTGCCTTCCTCCTGCGCGACGGTGATGCCCTCTGCGATGGTCCGGCTGAGTTCACCCTTGGGGCCCTTCACCTGGACTTCACGTCCGTTCAGTGAGACGTCGACCCCGCTGGGGATGGTGATCGGAAGACGACCGATGCGTGACATAGTGCTTCGACTCCTTCCGGTTACCAGACGTAGGCGAGGACTTCCCCACCTACGCCCTTCTTTGCAGCCTGCCGGTCTGTGAGCAGACCGGAGGATGTGGACAGGATCGCAATGCCCAGGCCGCCCAGCACGTGTGGCAGGTTGGTGGACTTTGCGTAGACCCGGAGACCGGGCTTTGAGATGCGGCGCAGGCCGGCGATCGAACGCTCACGGTTCGGGCCGAATTTCAGGTCGATGGCCAGGGTCTTGCCGACCTCTGCCTCTTCCTCGCGCCAATCGGTGATGTAGCCCTCAGCCTTGAGGATGTCGGCCACACGCACTTTCAGCTTGGAGCTGGGCATGGAGACCTGGTCGTGAAAGGCTGAGTTGGCGTTGCGCAGACGTGTCAGCATGTCTGCGACTGGATCAGTCATTGTCATGTGGGGCGTTCGCCCTTCCCCACCCTGGTTTCCGCCCTCCGGATCGTATCTCCCCCATCGGCATGGCTGCCGATCTCAGAAGATCCTCTGGTGAACGGACCTGTGGTGTAGTGCTTAAGAGAAATTCTTCGTGCTTACTGCTCTGCTTTGAAGGGGAAGCCCAGCGCCTTCAACAGCGCCCGACCCTCTTCGTCGGTCTTAGCGGTGGTCACCACAGTGATGTCCATGCCGCGCGGCCGATCGATCTTGTCCTGATCGATCTCGTGGAAGACCGACTGCTCAGTCAGACCGAAGGTGTAGTTGCCGTTGCCGTCGAACTGGTTTCCGCTCAGTCCGCGGAAATCGCGGATGCGCGGCAGCGCGAAGGTGACCAGGCGGTCCAGGAACTCCCACATGCGGTCTCCGCGCAGGGTCGCGTGAGTGCCGATGGGCTGGCCCTCACGCAGCTTGAACTGCGCAATGGACTTCCGTGCCCTGGTGACCTTGGGCTTCTGACCCGTGATGTTGGTCAGGTCCTCCACGGCACCCTGGATGATCTTGGAG